>JAGWYX010000114.1 GCA_018969165.1 Verrucomicrobiota bacterium | reverse complement strand
GGCATGCAGTTCGACAAGGGCTACCTGTCGCCCTACTTCGTGACCAACGCCGAGACCATGGAGGCCAAGCTCGAAGAGGCCTACATCCTCATCTACGAAAAGAAAATCAGCAGCCTCAAGGATATGCTGCCGATCCTCGAGAAGATCGCCAAGGTCGGCAAACCGCTCCTGGTGATCGCCGAGGAAGTCGAAGGCGAAGCCCTGGCCACCCTGGTGGTCAACAAACTCCGCGGCACCCTCAACGCCTGCTCCGTCAAGGCCCCCGGCTTTGGCGACCGCCGCAAAGCGATGCTGGAAGACATCGCCATCCTCACCGGCGGCCGGTGCATCACCGAAGACCTCGGCATCAAACTGGAGAATCTCCAGCTCGATGACCTCGGCCGCGCCAAGTCCATCGTCGTGGACAAGGAAAACACCACCATCGTCGAAGGCCACGGCAAGTCCTCGGACATCCAGGGCCGGATCAACCAGATCCGCCGCCAGATCGAGGAAACCACCTCCGATTATGACCGCGAGAAACTCCAGGAACGCCTGGCCAAGCTGGCCGGCGGCGTTGCCGTCATCAACGTCGGCGCGGCCACCGAGACCGAGATGAAGGAGAAGAAGGCCCGGGTCGAAGACGCCCTGCACGCGACGCGCGCGGCGGTCGAGGAAGGCATCGTCCCTGGCGGCGGCGTGGCGCTCTTGCGCTGTCTGCCGGCCATCGAGGCCCTCAAGCTCGGCGGGGATGAGCAAATCGGCGCCGAGATCGTCCGCAACGCGATCGAGTCGCCGCTCCGCGCGCTGGCCAGCAACGCCGGCGTCGAAGGCTCCCTCGTCGTCCAGGAAGTCAAGCGCCGCAAAGGCAACGACGGCTACAACGTCGCCACCGGCGAATATGAAGACCTGGTCAAAGCCGGGGTCGTGGACCCGAAGAAGGTGACCCGCACGGCGCTGCAGAATGCGGCGTCCATCGCCGGCCTGTTGCTGACGACCGAGTGCCTCATCACCGAGATTCCGGAAAAGGAAAAGCCGGCCCCGGCACCGCCCGGGCACGGCGGCATGGACTACTAAGCCGCTCACCGGTTTAGTCAAAACCAAACTTCGCAGCGAGGCTGGGAACCCATCCCAGCCTCGCTCTTTTTTGCAGCAGCCAGCGCTGACGAACCAGGCTGGGTCCCAGGCGGATGAACCTTTCATCCGACGGTGCCCGAGCGAGGTTCCTCCGGGTGGCATTGATCGGAAAACTTGACGGGCAGCTTGGCCCGGGTTTTGCTGCTCTCGATTTTACAACCAGGTGAATCGGAGGCTGCACCATGAGACAACTCAGGCGTGAATGGTTCCGTCGTCCGCGACAATGGTTCGGGTTGGCTGCCGGCATCGTGGCCATGACCAACTTCCAACCCGGGACACGCGCGGACGGCTGCTTTGTGGCGCCGCGCTGGGTCTGGGACAAGGCGCGGGACATCAACGAACCCTCGCAGAAGGCGATCATCCTCTATGACGCCGGCCGGGAAGACCTGATTTTGCAGGTCAAATACGAAGGCCCGGCGGCCGAGTTCGGCTGGCTGATCCCGGTACCCGGCCAACCGGTCGTCGAGAAGGCCTCGATGGGCGCGTTTTATGAGTTGAGCCAGTTGACCCAGCGGCGGTTCGGGGGCGGCACCACCCTGCAGACGCTCACGTCGGGCATTTCGCGCGGACCTTATCGTCCACCGCCGCCGGTGAAGGTGATCGAGGAGAAAACCGTCGGCGCCTATGACATCGCGGTGCTGTCCACCGAGAACGCCGACGCGCTGAATCAATGGCTGCAAACCAACGAGTTCAAGTTTCCCCCGGACCACACGGACGTCCTCGACTATTACGTCCGGAGACACTGGTGCTTCGTCGCGGTCCGCGTGCACCTGGACAAATCGGGCAGGGCGCTCGGCCCGCGTTCGCGCGGTTCCGCAACCCGGCCGACGGTTAAGCCGTCCGTGGCCCGGAAACTGCGGACCGGCGAGCTCCACCCGCTGCGGCTGAGCTTTGACAGCGCGCAATGCGTTTACCCGTTGAAGATTTCGGGGGTGAACGGGAAGCCCTCCGAAGTGCAAATCTACGTATTGGCGGGCGAACCCATGAGCACCCGGCTGATGACGACGGAAGGCTATTCGCGCTTCGAATTGCTGCGCAACGGTGCGAACGCGGACTGGGGGAAACCGCTCCCGGAGTTCATGAGAGTTTCGGCCGCAACCCTGCCGAAAGCACGTGCTGATCTCCCGCGGCTGCAAGAACGGAATTGGTTTCTCACCAAACAGGTCCGCGTTTTTCTTCCCGAGACCATGCAGGACCTGGTGTTCGTATCTCTGCTCCCCGAGTTGATTGCCGAACTGGGAGGGGCCAATGGCAATCCACGATTCCTGGCTCAACTCGGCCCAGCCGCGGTGCCCGGGCTGACCAGAACGCTCCAAAGCACGAACCCCGTAGCCCGGCTCCAAGCGGCGGCTGCGTTAAGTTATCTGCACCAAATACCACCCTTGCCTCCCTTATTGGAGCTCCTCCAAAATCACGACGCCGGGATTCGATGGGAAGCGATCAAATTACTGGGTCAGACCAACGATCGCCGGCTGCTGGACCCCGCCATCAAACTGCTCAACGATCCCGATCCGCGTGTCCGGCATGGGGCGAGTGCGATCCTCGGCACGCTCGAGGATCCACGCGCAGTGAAGCCACTCTTGGCTCGATTAAAAACGGCCGATGCCTTCCTTGGCATAATTTATCTTTCTGCACAGTGGGGGAGCTTAGAAGACCTGGCGATAGCAGAACCAGCCTGGATCATCGGCTCATTGGGGGCGATCAACCAGCCCGCGGCCTGGCAGGCCCTCTTCTCATTGTTGGGCGACCCGCAACAACCGGTTCGCGCGATGGCGCGCCGGGCGCTGCTGCGCGCGAAGGACCCGTGGGTCACCGGCCAGTTTATCTCGCTGCTGAACGACACGAACCCGGTCGTCCGTCTCGAAGCCGCGACCGCCTGGGCCGAACTCAGGGACCGACGGGCGGTGGACCCATTGTGTGCGCTGCTGTCCGCAGCCGATGATCGGACCCGCGTTGCCGCGGCCATCGCTTTGGGCAAGCAAGGCGACTCGCGCGCGGTCTCCGCATTGATTGGCGCCTTGCATGATGGGAACCCCGAGGCTCAGGACGCCGCCCAAGGCGCGCTCCGTGCGATCACCGGGACCAACCTCGGTGCCGATCCGGCGGCTTGGGAAAAATGGCAAGCCCAGCGCGGCGGAACCGCACCCAAACGGTAGGGACGCGTTCCACCGCGTACCAACCGGAAAATCTTCGCGGCTTACGCAAGCTCTTCGAGATAGCGTTACGGATTTCTCGGATGCAAACACCGGATTCTAATCCGTGTTATCCGCGTGATCCGCGGTCAAATCTGTTTCCGATTCGCGGCCCCCCGACGGTTGACGCCCCGGTGGATCGGCGGTAAAGATGTTCCATGATCGATCTGACGGAGATCCAGCCGCCCGGGGTGGACCGGTTCCCGGTGCGTCAGCCCATGCCGCCGGCACAGTTCGACGCGCTGTCGCGCGACATCCTCGCCCTCAAGCAACAGCTCAACGCCGTCATCCTCGCCCACAACTACCAGGTGCCCGAAATCCAGGATGTGGCGGATTTCGTCGGTGATTCGCTCGGGCTGTCGCAGCAGGCGGCCAAGACCAGCGCCAAGGTCATTGTTTTCTGCGGCGTCCATTTCATGGCCGAGACGGCCAAGATTTTGAACCCGAACAAGGTCGTGGTCTTGCCGGACCGGGACGCCGGGTGCTCGCTCGAAGCCAGTTGCCCGGCCGACAAGCTGAAGGCGTTCCAGGCCACCAACCCCAAGTTCTACACCGTCGCCTACATCAATTGCAGCGCCGAGGTCAAAGCCCTCAGCGACGTGATCTGCACCAGCGGCAACGCGGTCAAGATCGTCAAGGCCGCGCCGCCGGACCGGGACCTGCTGTTCGTGCCGGACGAGAACCTGGGCTCGTGGGTGATGGAACAGACCGGGCGCCCGATGAACCTGTGGCGGGGCAACTGCTATGTCCACGTCGAGTGGACGCACGCGAGCATTTCGCGCATCCGCCAGCAATACCCCGACGCGCCGCTGGTGGCGCATCCCGAGTGCACCCAGGCGGTGCGCATGTTGGCCGACGAGATTTGCTCGACCGAGAAGATGGTGACTTACTGCCGGCAAAGCCCGGCCCGGGCGATCATCATCGCGACGGAGGCGGGCATGCTGCACCGGCTCCAGAAGGAAAGTCCGGAAAAGGTGTTCATCCCGGCGCCGACCGAGAATTGCCGGTGCAACGAATGCCGGTTCATGAAGCTGAACACGCTCGAGAAGCTTTATGATTGCATGTTCAATCTCGAACCACGGGTCGAGCTTGACCCCGAAATTATGCGGCGGGCGCGCCTGCCGATCGAGCGGATGCTCGAAATCTCGGCCCGACCGATCGAGGCGGCGGCGGGACGGTAAACGTTTTTCGCGAGGAGCGCGGACGGCTCGTCCGCTTCGCTGGATTTGGGGCGGCAAGGCCGTTCACAGAGCTTGAGCGGCCTCTTCGCCCCAGTCTTCCATGTACGCCCTACGGTAGGGCCGAGCTGCCGCTCGGCCCGGCGGCGCGGCAGCGCCGCCCTGTCCAGGTTCATGGGCCGTGAGCAGGTCCGAATGGAACAAGGGCCTTCCAGTAACCGGACCGCGGATTGTCCCCAACCCACAGCGGCCCGGCACGCGCTGCGGCTTGGGACAAGCCGCGGTCCGATCGTAAGCGGTTCATGGTCCCGCTTGCACGTGTCATCGCGAATCGAGGCTCTCCATGAACCGGGCAAGCAGCGGGCGGGAGTCCGCTCATGCGTTGGCCAGAAGCGATCAGAGCCGACTCGCGTCGGCGGCTACGGATCGGGCCGGAGCGCCGGTCAGGCCGCGTTCAAGATCTCGACAACCACGCCTTTGAGAACGCCGGATTGGCGGCTCCGTGAATCCCCCGCGCGACAGGCGCGTCCATTGATCGTGTCCTTGCGCGCGCCCGCGGCATCACCGCGAGTGAATCAACCTTTACGACTCACCGCGGGTCCCGTTTAATCGCGCGGTCCGAACATGAAGATGAAGGCGCTTTCTCCGCGCCAGGCCCTTTTCCTGTGCCTGGTGTTCCTGGTCCCGTGCCGACTCCCCGGTGAACTGCCGGCCCCGGTCCCGCAACCTGTCTCCGGCGCCCTCATGCCGACCCTCAGCCCGGACGGCAATCAGATCGCTTTCGTGTATCGCGGCGACATCTGGCTAGGCTCGGCCCACGGCGGGCGTGCCACTCAATTGACCGACAACATCGAACTGGATGCTTACCCGCTCTTTTCGCCGGACGGCAAATGGATCGCCTGCTCGAGCCGGCGCACGGGCAACTGGGATATCTTCCTGGTCCCCGTCGAGGGCGGACCGGTCCAGCAGTTGACCTATCACTCCGGGGCCGACATCGCGACCGGCTGGGCGCCGGACGGTTCGCACCTGCTGTTCGCCGCCAAACGCGACACGGTCAACTTCGCCCTGTTCTCGCTCGACGTGCTCACTTTGCGCGAAACCAAACTCTGGGAGGATTTTGACACGATCAACTCCGCTCACTATTCCCCGGACGGCCGCCAGATCGTTTTCGACCGAAACGGCTTTCCGTGGTCCCGGCCGCGTTACGTGGGCTCGGGCGCCTCGCAGATTTGGCTGTTGAATCCCGCGACCGGCCAGCACCGGACGGTGGCCTCCGACCAACGTCAGCATCTCTGGACGCAGTTCTACCCGGACAATCGGCACCTGCTGACCGTGACGATCGGCGAGGCAACGCCGTCGGTGAGCAACCTCCACCAGACGATCCTGAAGTTCCTCGACAACTCGCGCCGGACGCCGAACCTCTGGCGGTTCGACCTCGAGGGCCACGGCCAACCGCTCACCCATTTCATCGGCGGCTCGGTGCGCTTCCCCACCGTCGCGCAACGGTCCGGCGACATCGCCTTTTGCTACGACGGCGATCTCTGGCTCCTGGCACACGGCAAAAAGGAACCGACGCGCCTGACCTTCACCGCCGCGCGGGATGAGAAACAAAACCCGCGCCGGCGCGAGACCCTCACCACCGGCGTGACCGAGGCGGAACCGTCGCCGGACGGCAAGACCTTTGCCTTCGGGTTGCGCGGTGACATCTGGACCGTGCCCATCGAGAAACCCAAAGGCGTCGCCGGCCGCAGCGCCGACATTGCCCGGCGGTTGACGGATTGGGCGGGTGACGATTCGGATTTTTCGTGGTCGCAGGACGGGAAGAAGCTCTATTTCACTTCCGATCGCCAGTTTAACGTCCGGCTCTACGCGCTGGACCTGGGCAACCTGAAGGTGACCCCGTTGTGGAACCGGGATGACGACGTGGCCCATCCGATGGTGTCGCCCGATGGCAAGCAGCTCGGGTTCTGGGCCTACGGCGCCGAGGGCGGATTGTATCATTACCACATCGCGACCGGCGAAACCCGGCGGCTGGTGCGTGTCCCCGGGGCCCAGTGGAATGCCGGTGACTTTGCCTGGTCGCCGGACATGCAATGGGTCGCCTACAGCCAGCGGGGCGAGGAACAGGCCTGGAACATCTGGATCGTCCGTGCCACCGGCGGCGAGCCGGTCAATGTCACCCGGCTCAACGCCCAGCATTCCCAGCCCACCTGGTCGCCCGATGGCAAGTACCTGTTCTTCCAGAGCAACCGCGACGGCGACGGCCTCTATGTGCTGCCGCTCACGCGGGAACTGGCCCGCAACAGCGACCTGGACATCAAGTTCCAGAAGCCCAAAGGCCGCGTCGAGGTCAAGATCGACTTCGACGACCTCACGCGGCGCATTCGCAAGTTCGCGCCGCAGAATCCGCAGGCCGATCTGACGATCAGCGGCGACGGGTTGATCCTGTTCATTTCCGACGGGGATATCTGGTCGGTGAGTTATGACGGCAAAGAGACCAAACGCTTGACCAATGGCGGCGGCAAGGCCGCGCTGCGCGTCGCGACGGATGGCAAGAAAATCTTTTACCTGGCCAACGGCGAGCTGTGGACGATGAAACCCGACGGCGGGGACCAGACCAAGACGACCTTCACCGCGGATTGGGAACGGGACGTGCGGGCCGAGCGCCTGGCCGCCTTCACCCAGTTCTGGCGCTCCTACAATCGCGGGTTCTATGACCCCAATTTTCACGGCCGCAATTGGGACGCCATCCGGCGGCGTTACCAGCCGCGGCTCGCCGAGGTGGATACCCCCGACGAATTCGCGCTCTTGCTCCAGATGATGGTCGGCGAACTCGAGGCCTCGCACTCGGAAGTGACCCCGACCGCGATCAACGTCACCAGCCCCGTCACCCCGCACCTGGGCTTCACGTTCGATTACGGCTACCAGGGGCCGGGGATCAAGGTCAAGGAAGTGCCGGCCGGCGCGCCGGGGTCGTATCCGGAAACGCAGATCAAGCCGGGCGAGTACGTGCTGGCCATTAACGGTCAGGACGTCACGTTGGACGAGCACCTTTACCAGTGGATCAATGACAAGCAGGACCGGGAGTTGGAGTTCCTGGTCAATGGCAAGCCGACGCGCGACGGCGCCCGCACCGTGCGCTACCAAGTGTTGAGCCAGGACGAATGGAATAACCTCGTTAACCGCAACCGGGTCGAACGCCTCCGCCGCTACGTCGAGAGCCGCAGCGGCGGCCGGATCGGTTACCTCCACCTCTCGGCCATGGGCTATAACAACCAGACCCAGTTCGAGCGCGAGGCCTACGAGTATATCCTGGGCAAGGAGGCCATGATCATCGACGTGCGGTTCAATGGCGGCGGCAACATCTCCGATACCCTGATTGAATGGCTGGACCGCAAGCAGCACGGGTTCTACCGGCCGCGCGACAGCGCCCCCGAGCCCTCGCCCGCCCGCGCCTGGAACAAGCCGATCGTGGTCCTCATGAACGAGCACAGCTTCTCCAACGCGGAAATGTTCCCCTACGCCATGCGCGAGCAGCACCTGGCCAAGCTGGTCGGCATGCCAACCCCGGGTTACGTGATCTGGACCGAACCCCTCCGGCTGGTGGACGGGACCATGGCCCGGTTGCCCGAAAGCGGCGTCTATCGCCTGGACGGCACCCCGCAAGAGAACATCGGCGAAAAACCCGACGTGCAGGTCGATCTCAGCCCCGAGGATTGGCTGGCCGGGCGCGATCCGCAGTTGGACAAGGCGATCGAGCTGCTGGAATAGGAACGGGCGAGGGAGTGCCGCGCACGCGAGCGCGGACAGCATCGTCGATCTCGGGGACGGGTCGTCCCCGCTCCGGAGCGCCAAGGATTGCGCGTGCCGCACGGTTCAGATTTGGCTTTGAATTCACCTCCGTTCCCGCCACACTCCGCCTTCGTTTTTTGCGAGCCGATGAAACGCACGCACCATTGCAACGAACTGCGCCCGGCCCACCTCGGGCAGACCGTGACGCTGTCCGGCTGGGTCCATTCCCGCCGCGACCTCGGCGGCCTGATCTTCATCGACATCCGCGACCGGGAAGGGCGCACCCAGACCGTGTTCGACCCGTCGGCGCTGGCGAAGGACCTTTTCGAGCGCGCCGCGGCGTTGCGCAGCGAATGCGTCGTGTCCGTCACCGGCCAGGTCCGCCAGCGCCCCGCCGGCACCAATAA
>JAGWYX010001042.1 GCA_018969165.1 Verrucomicrobiota bacterium | reverse complement strand
ACTCGATCTGCAGGTCTTAAGCGCCCGCGGGGGCGCTTCGCTGCGCGCTTTCCGCGGCTTCCTCAAGGACGCCCGCCAGCGCGGTCACCTGAACGCCGATCTCCTGATAGTGGGGGTGGACGCCAACTGCAAGGGCTTCACCGCCCGGCGAGATCTGGTGCTGAAGGTTGCCGGCAGATCCACCACCTATCCGGCAGTCATCGCCGCCATTCCGGACCCCCATGTCGAACGGTGGTATCTGCTCGACACGTCGGCGCTCGGGAAGGCAGCAGGGACGACAATCGCGGCCTGCGTCCCGGCATACAAGTGCGAGAAAGGCCATTACAAAACGCTCTTGAGAGCAGCGTTCGCGGGCAGCGGCATCATCCCTCCCTTGGGTGGCCTGGAATTCGGCCCCCTCGTGGCTCAACACATGGACCTTTTCGCCGCCGCCAAACAGGACCACGGCCTTGCCGACTACATCGAGAAGGTGCGAGCCTGGCTCAAACAAGCCAGGGCCTGGTGCGAGTAACGGTCCGCCTCGTCCAGAAGTTCGGGCCGATCGAGCAGCACGTCCGTGTATGCGACGCTTCTCAACTACATCTCCGGACGCGACGGAGGCATTCGTAGTTTACGCGAGCAAGAGAATCGGGAGCACGCTGGGGCCGGGGGACGAGCGGGCTGCGGGCTCATCTGAGCGGGCAGCGACGGCGCAACTCGCTGAAGTCCAACCGCAACGACGGTGGCCGCGTCTCTGACACACCTGCCGCCAATTCATTTCCGAAGTTGCCGCTTGCTATCCGGCCAAAATCGGTCACATTGACCCCCGTCTCTTGATACGTTTTTCACTTCCATGACATGGAAATCTTCAGGTGAACTCAGTTCGGTGAAGATTTGAGACCCGAACCGCGGGAACATTCTGGCGAGCGCGGAACCTGTCCAGGGCAATAGTGTACTGAACTATGAGCACCAAACTGTTCGTCGGCAATCTCGACTTCAAAGTCACCGAAAACGACCTGCAAGACGCCTTCGCGGCCTACGGCACCGTCGTCGAGGCCAACCTGGTCACCGATCGAGCCACGGGCCGACCCCGCGGGTTTGCCTTCGTCACCATGAGTTCTCCGGAGGAAGCGCAGAAGGCGATCGACGGCCTGAATGGCAAAGACCTCGGTGGCCGCGCGCTCAACGTCAATATTGCTCGTCCTCGCGAAGAGCGTTCCGGTGGTGGCGGCGGCCGTGGTTATGGCGGCGGCGCGCCCAGGCGTGCGGCGTTGGGAGACTGAGCAACCAGGTCCGGTTGCCAGGCGCGCCAACTCGTTTCCGCTCCGCGCAGGCGTGCGCCGCCCGGGCCTCTCTGTGCCACCAGCTCCGGTTGGTACGTGCAGCACCACGAAGCACGGCAAAAAGCCACCGCCCCAATCCACCGCATGAAAGAATCGCCCGTCGAAGTTGAAGGAGTCATCCATACCGTCTTGCCTGGTACCATGTTCCGCGTCCAACTGGACAACAAGCACCTCGTGCTCGCGGTCATCTCCGGCAAGATGCGCAAACGCTGGGTGCGCCTCACCGTCGGTGACCGCGTCAAAATGGAAATGTCCCCCTACGACCTGCAAAAAGCTCGCATCATCTGGCGCCTCAAATAGCTCTTCCACCGCATGGCAACCTCTCCCGGCCACCAGCCCACACCGGGCTCCAGCTCATCCTCAGT
>JAGWYX010000113.1 GCA_018969165.1 Verrucomicrobiota bacterium | reverse complement strand
TCATGATCTCGGCGCGATGAAGGGCCTGCAGCAATTCCTCACGCGGTAAAGCGATCCGCTCCTTGGATTCGGCTGGGATTACTTGCCGGTAATTGGGGTACGTGCCATCCACCAGTTTGGAGGCCACCAGGACCGTGAACCCTTTGTCATCCCGCAAGGTAAAGGACACCTGGTTCTGGGTATGCTTGACCTGCACCTCGCCATTGCTCTGGACGAGACGCACTAGTTCATTAATCGCTTTGGTTGGCACAATAAACTCCCCTTGTGCGGCCGCAGAGACTTCGACCTCCTCTTCCGCAAGCGCCAAGCGGCGGCCGTCGGTGGCGACCAAAGTAACCAGATGCTCCTTGAACACGAAGAAAATCCCATTCAGAACGTATCTGGCCTCATCCATCGACACGGCATAGGCGGTCTTCCGCAGCATCGCCCGCAGTTTGTCCTGCGGGATCGCGACCTTCTTGTCGTCCGTGAACTTCGGAAGTGGCGGAAACTCTTCCGCGCCGAGGCCGTTAATCCGGTAAAACGACGCTCCCGCCTTCAACGCACAAACGTTCTTCTCATCCACCTCCAACTCGATTTCCAAGGCGGGCAACTCCCGGACGATACTGAAAAGCCGCCGCACGGGCAAGGTCGTTGCCCCGGGTTTGCTGACGGCCGCCTCAACCGCGCAGGAAATGCTCACGTCCAGGTCCGTTGCCGTCAGCTCCAGTTGCTTCTCGTCCGCGCGCATGAGGACATTCGAGAGGATTGGCAAGGTCGTGCGGGTGCTGACGATATTCTGCACCGCTTGGAGGCCGCTGATGATCTGCTCTTTGGCGATGGTCAGTTTCATGACGCCTTTATGGATGATTGGATCTCCATCACTGAGTTTATTATTATGGGCTGTGAATAAAGAAAACAACCGTCGGTGTCAAGGAAACGCCAAGCACTTCCGCCTGACAGACACGGAGAAGAACACGTGAGCAACCCCGTGGAAGATGAAAATCTTGGCTATGAATCCGGGCAGATGCTGGAAATTCACCGGCTCTTCACAGGGGAATGCTCCTGTGAGCGCTTGATAAGCATGGGGAGGAGATCCAGCACGGTATCGATTTCTTCAGCCGTGGACTCGCGGCCGAGGGAGAAGCGGACCAGTGATTTGGCGGCTGCCGGAGGAACGCCCATTGCAAGCATGACGTGCGAGGGTTGAAGCGAACCTGCCGAGCAGGCGGCGCCGCCAGAGGCACAGACCCCTTCCAAGTCCAAAGCGGCGAGCAGAGTGATACTATCGGCAGCTTCGACGGTGAATGCCACCGTATTGGAAAGTCGCGTGTCTCGCGAACCTCGGAAGGTGACGCCGGGGAGTGTATCGAGTCGCGCGATTACCTTCGCCGTCAGGGTCCATAAGCGTTCCTGGGGAAACACCGGCTCCTGAATGAATCTTTCGATCGCTGCCGTGAGACCCAGAATGGCCGGCAGGTTCTCCGTTCCCGCGCGACGCTCGTTCTCATGGCCGCCGCCGAGCAGGAGCGGGTCCAGGTTGAATGGCGACCGCACGAAGAGCAGGCCGGCTCCTTTCGGCCCGTGGAACTTGTGTCCGCAGACCGAGACCAGGTCGGCATTAAACTGGTGGATGGATGCGAAGGATTCCTTGCCGAATACCTGGACCGCGTCGGTATGGAAGGCAACGCCACGCTGGCGACAGAGCGCGCCAATCTCCGCGACGGGCTGTTTAGCGCCGGATTCATTGTTCGCGGCCATGATGGAAACCAGCACGGTATCCGGTCGGAGGATATTCGCAACGGTGTCCGGTTCGACAATCCCTTCGGCATTGACCGGCACGCAAGTCAGCGTGAAGTCCTCGCGTCGGGCGAGGTACTCGCAGGCGTTCAATACGGCGTGATGCTCGACGGCGGAGGTGATAATATGGCGACCCCGCTCGCGCAGGCGGCGTGCGGCGCCAAGAACGGCCAGGTTGCAAGCCTCAGTCCCGCCACTGGTAAAGACCAATTCACTCGGGCGGCAGCCCAAGACCCGGGCGACACGGTCGCGGGCATCATCGAGCAAGGCGCGGGCGCGTCGGCCCACGTGATGGATGCTGGAAGGGTTGCCGTAGATTTCGTCCAGGAACGGGAGCATGGCCGCCCGCACGCCGGGATCCAAGGGCGTGGTGGCATTATAATCCAAATAGATGCTACGCATTTTCGGAGCGACAGCCCTCGGATTCACGGGCCAAGGGGCTTTCGCCACATGACGGCCTGAAGATAGTCTGGTTTGGCGAAGCCGCAAGCCGCGCGGTGATCGCCGACCGGCACTTGCCTTGCCCCCGCCCGGTGCCCTAAGTTGCGGGCATGCCGACCTTGTTGGAGAAGATCGAGGCCGACGCCACCCGTTGGCTCGGCCAATCGCCCCGCCGCCCCCCCAACCAGGACCTGGCCCGCTATAAGCATTTCCTTCGCCTCGAAACGCACCGGCTCCGCATGCTGCACCGCGCCGGCGCCGGCGGCCGCGAACTCTGCCAGGCCCGCGCCGCCATGCTCGATGTCCTCCTGCGCCAGATTCTCGAGGCCGTCCGGCAAAACCTGCCTGGCGAAGGCAAACCGCGCCTGCCGGTAATGGCCCTGGTCGCCATCGGCGGTTACGGCCGCGGCGAACTCAACCCCCAAAGCGACATTGACATCATGTTTCTGCACGACGGCGACATGGTGGCGGGTAACCGCGCCCACCCGGTCCTGGCCGCCCTGGCGGACGGCCTGCTCTACACGCTTTGGGACATCGGGCTGAAAGTCGGCCACTCCGTCCGCAGCGTCGAGGATTGCGTGCGCGTCGCCAACAACGACATGCAATCCAAGACGTCGCTGATCGAGGCGCGGGTCATCACCGGGGACGCCGTCTTGTTCCATCGTTTCCAGAACGTCGTCCTGGCCAAGTGCGTTCGCGACTTCGAAGACGCTTACATCGCGGCGCGGGTGGCGGACCAGGCCTCGCGCCACGCCAAGTTCGGCAACTCGGCCACGATGCAGGAGCCACACCTCAAGAACGGCTGCGGCGGCCTGCGCGATTACCAGAACCTGCTCTGGATGGCCTATTTCAAATACCGCACCCGGTCGCTGGCCGACCTCCAGCAGCGCGAGTTGATCAGCGATCGCGAGCGTCGCCAGCTCGAGCAGGCCTATGATTTCCTGCTGCGCGTGCGCAACGATCTGCATTACCACGTCAACCGGCCCGCCGATGTCCTGACCCGCGGCCTGCAAGCCACCCTCGCCCTGAACCTCGGCTACAGCGACCGTTCGCCCAGCCGCCGGCTCGAGAAGTTCATGCGCGAGGTCTATACCCACATGCGCCATATTTATTTCATCACGCGCAACCTCGAACAACGCCTGGCCCTGCGCCCCCAAACCGGCCGCCTGCCCTCCCTCCGCGCCCTGTTCCGCTCCGGCCGCCAGCGCGTCACGCAGCAGACCCTCGACGGCTTCAAATTTGTTGATGGCGAGATTCACGCCCTGACACCCCGGGTGTTTCGCGAGCAGCCGCGCCGGCTGCTGCGCGTGTTTCTCTACGCCCAGCAACGCGGCCTGCGCCTGCACCCGGACCTGTTCCAGCTCATCCGCCACCAATTGCTGCTGGTGGACCGCGCGTTTTACCGCGACGACCACGTCCACGCCACCTTCCTGGAGATTCTCAATCAGCGCGGCAACGTCGCCCCCCTCCTCCGCGCCATGCACGAAGTCGGGTTGCTCGGCAAATACCTGCCGTGCTTCGGCCGCCTCACCTGCCTGGTCCAGCACGAGTTCTACCATCGCTACACCGCCGACGAGCACACCCTGGTGTGCCTCGAGAAACTCGACCAGATTTGGGACGCCGAGAAGCCGCCGTTCAACAATTACATCGAGATCTTCCAGAGGCTCGAACCGCCGTTTCTGCTCTATTTGGCCCTGTTGCTCCACGACACCGGCAAGGCCGAACCCACCGCCGGCAAGCACGCCGAAGCCAGTTGCCGCCTCGCCCAACGCGTCGCCGCCCAGCTCCACCTCGACCCGCCCGCGACCCACGACTTGTTGCTGCTCATCGAGCACCACCTGCTCATGGCCCAAATCTCCCAGCGCCGCGACCTCGATGACCCGGCCGTCATCCGCCGGTTCGCCGCCAAGGTCGAGACCCCGGCCAATCTCGATCGGTTGACCCTGCTGACGTTCGCCGACTCGATGGCCACCAGCGAAACGTTGTGGAACGATTTCAAGGAATCGCTGCTCTGGACGCTGCACGACCGCGCGCAACGCCTGCTAACCGGCGCGCCTGAGCAGGTCCGCCTCGAAGAAAAACAGCGCGAAGCCCTCCAGGAAGAAGTCGGCCGGATCATGCCGCGCAGTTTCACCGACGAGGAACTCCGCGCCCATTTCGCCCATCTGCCTTCGCGCTATTACCAAATCCATCCCCCGCGCGAAATCCTGGCCGACCTGGCCCTGGTCCACCGGTTCATGCACCACCAACTGGCCGAGGAAGACCGCGCCCTCGAACCGGTCGTTACCTGGCACAACGAACCGGATCGCGGCTACACCGCCGTCAAAATCTGCACCTGGGACCGCGCCGGGCTGTTCAGCAAATTGACCGGGTCTCTCACCGCCGCGGGCGTCAACATCCTCAGCGCCCAGATTTTCTCGCGCCAGGACGGCGTGATCCTCGACACCTTTTTCGTCAACGACGCTCGCACGGGCGCCCTGGTCAGCTCCGAAAGCCGCGACCGGTTCGAACGCCTGATCGCCACCGCCCTGACCGGCGACGTGAATCTTCCCGACCTGATCGCCAAGCAGAAATTGCCGCCGTCGGTCTATCAATCGCTGGAAGGCGAGCACCTGCCGACGGTGGTCCAGTTCGACAACAACACCTCGGATACACGGACGGTGATCGACCTGGAGACCGAGGACCGGGTGGGGCTGCTGTACGCGGTGACGCGCGCGTTGAGCGATCTGGGGCTGGACATCTCGCTGGCCAAAATCAGCACCGAGAAAGGGGCCGCCATCGATTCGTTTTACGTCAATGAACTCGACGGCGCCAAAGTCACAGCCCCGGATCGCCTCCAGGAAATCGAGACCGCCCTCCGCGCCGCCCTCTCCGCCCTGGATCGGGGGTGAAGACTAGCGAGGCGCGCCTCAGACCATTTGCCAGCTTTTCGTGCATATTCGATTCTTCTAAACCTCCGACTGATTCCTCTGCGCGCCTTGCTTATAGATTCCTTGAAGCCTCAAACGAAGCAAAGAGATGGGGAACCAATTCTTGAACTGGCCGCAAAGAGTTCTCGAGCTCAAGGAATCTAGCGGAACCGGCCCAGTGCGGTCGGATAGCGTGACACCGCGCTTTGTATGATTATCCACAAGCTGATCGCCCACCATTTCAAACACAAGGACGACGCGGAGTTCTATCGGTTGCAGGCGGAGGACGCCATTCGCTGGATCGAGGCTCACGGCGTAAGATTCGACGGTGAGACGAAGGTCCTTGATCTGGGCTGCGGTCATGGGGTCTTTGGCGGCGAGATCGCCAAGCGCGGCTCGCAGGTCGTGTTTGCGGATGAAGCAAATTTTCTCCTCGAAGAAAACCGCAGCCTGCCGTTTCGCCAGATCAACATCGACCAGGAAGATCCGGCCCGGTTGGGAGAGTACGACGTCGTCGTCTGCTCCAACGTCTTTGAGCATCTGGCGAAGCCAGAGCAGTTCATCGCCGCGGTGCCACGCCTGCTGGCGCCGGACGGATTGCTCTATCTGAGTTGGACCAACTGGCTTTCCCCATGGGGCGGTCATGAGTTTTCGCCTTTTCATTTCCTCGGCCCGCACTGGGGACCAGCGGCCTACGACCGCGTGATCGGAAAAATCCGGAAACACACCCCCTATCAGAACCTGTTTCCGACGTTCCTCGGGCGCACTCTGAGGTTGATCCGGCGCGCGCCCGACCTGAAAATTGTCCAGGCCGCACCGCGCTATTATCCGGAAGCCGCCTTCGTGATGAGAATCCCGGTAATCCGCGAGTTTCTGGCGTGGAACTGCGCGCTGCTCCTTCGGAAATTTCCGCCCCGGCGCTAAGACCGACTCGATCAGCCCGACGCAGGCAAGCGCTCGGTTGGCAACGCGGCTCGTACCGCGCGTGGGGCGCAACTCGGTTTCTTGAAGGCGCCGCCAGAGGACGATGGGATTGCGGGTCGTTGGATGGTGCCGACGCACTGCAAGAAACTGAGAGCGCCCCCTCCGCCTGCGAATCGAAGGCTTCGTCTCGACAGCAATTCTCATTATGGCCCGGAGCGCGGCTCTGTGAGCCGCAGCACGCTCGTCCTGCCGTCGGGATTGAAGCCTTTCCCAGGCCTCGTCAGCACGGCCGCCGCTGCGGGTCGCAGACCCGCGCTCCAAAATAAGAATTGCTATTACCTTGACCGACCGCACACGCTAAAGTAGAATGCTGGCTATGAAGACGAAAAGTGGAGGATGTCTTTTTCTGGCATTGCAACTCTGTTTGGGCGCGTGGACCCTGCAAGCCCAGCAATTGCTGGATGTTGACTTTGGCATCGGCGTCGCCAGCCACAAGAAAGGTTTCGCTGCGGCCGGCCAAACGTCAACTGACTTCTGGAATCTATACAGCCGCGATGACGGGATGGGCGGATACCGGACCTACGGTGTCCTTACGAACCTGCTCTGGGCGGATGGCTCCCCGACCGCCATCAGCTTGACCGTATCCAATGCGCCCGGCGCCTGGGGAACCGGGTCCCCGGACCCGATGTTCGCAACCTACCTCTATCCTTTCAACCGAGGGAACATACAGGTAACGCTGTCAGGCACCCCCCCCTCCACCTACGATGTGTACCTTTATGGCCACGGCGCGACCGACCGAGAAAACGGAATCTTCACCCTGGTGTCCGGATCCGCTCAGTACGGACCAAAATTCACGGCCACGGTACCGGGATGGAACACGACCAATTGGGTGGAAGGTCAGCAGTACGTCGTGTTCAAGAATGTCCAGGTGGCAGCCGGTCAACCGCTGGTCATCATCGTCGCTCCAGGGAGTGCCGGTGAGGCGGTGATCAACGGCCTACAATTGGTGGAACAACCGACCACGGTCGCGAGTGCAGACCTGATCGATGTTCAGTTCACCGCCGCTCAGAACTGGGCCTTCACCAACAAGGTCGGATTTGCCGCCATTGGCCAGTCCGCCACCGATTATTGGAACGTTTATAGCCGGGACGATGGTCTAGGCGGATTCCGCCAAAACGGCCAAGTGCCGGACTTGAAGTATGTTGATGGGCGGGACTCCTATGTGAATCTGAGCGTCTCCAACGCGCCGGGATTCTGGTACACGTCCGATCCTGATCCCATGATGGCAGGTTATCTTTATCCCTTGGGTGGCGGCACCAACATTTCAATTCAATTGATAGGTTTGTCGGCCGGCACCTACGCCTTTTACGTCTATGCTCACGGCCTTCCCGACCAGCAGAATGGGATTATCGACCTCCAATCGGGCAGCACAGATTATGGTCAAAAAGCCACCACGACGTCCCACGGCTGGAACACCGCGCCGTGGCAGGAAGGCATCCAATATGTCTTGTTTCAGAACGTGAACGTTGCCAACAACTCCCCGGTAATCGTGACGGTAATGCCCGGGGCCGGGAATCTGGCGGCCCTCAATGGAATGCAGATCCTGGCCGCGACAAACCCGGCTTCCTCCTCACCGGTCGTCCGGACACTGCCAGCCAGCTACACCGCTGGCGTCCCACTCACCGTCACGTTGCAGGCTAACCCGCCTCCAACGACCTCGGCGTACGCCGTCCAGGATGGGCCACCCGCAGGCTGGGCCGTCAGCGCGATCAGCAACAACGGCGCGTATGATAGCGCCAATAACCTGGTTAAATTCGGCCCGTTCACCGATGCCCAACCCCGGACCCTCACCTACGTCGTCACCCCCCCTCCGGGCACTACCGCGGTCGGGCATTTCACCGGCATCGCGTCCTTTGACGGCGGCGACAGTCTCATCGGCGGCGACGCGGACCTGGCGCCTGGGCTTTACCACCCGGCCGACTTCAACCCTTCGGACTGGACGATCACGATCGACAAGTTGACCGCCTACGGGGCGGCCTGGAAGCGCGGTGACACCTGGCCGCTGCCACCGAATCCGATCCCGATCAGCTATGTGACTCGAGCCGCCTTCCTGTGGAAGGGTGGCGAGGTTTATCGGTATGATAGCTCGATCACCAATGCCCCTTTCTTTTGGGTGAACGTCCCGCAGCCTCAGATTCACACCACTGGCACCAAGTCTCACCGCCTGATGAGGCTGGCGACCTCGACCGCACAGGGCCAGGCGGTGGCCGCCCTGGCGGCACAGTACCAGCCGGGTCAACCGCTGCCCGTATCTATAAATGTCACGCCCGACCCGGATATTGCCGCATACGCGGTCGAGGATCAACTGCCGGCCGGTTGGCAAGCCACATCGATTTCCTCCGGCGGAACCTATGACGCGATCAGCGGAAAAGTGAAATGGGGACCGTATTTCGACAGCACGGCCAGGACTTTGATTTACCAAGCGAATCCGGCGTCTGGAGCCGTCGGACCCGCCGAATTCACCGGTGTTGCCTCGTTTGACGGAGCGAATGTGGCGATCGGCGGGGAACGTGTCGCCACCTGGGGTGGGTTGGCTCTGCCCGCGCTATCGGCGATCAACCGCGGTTTGAGGTCCGGCCGGTTTGAT
>JAGWYX010001041.1 GCA_018969165.1 Verrucomicrobiota bacterium | reverse complement strand
CTGGCGCCTGTACGTGGACGAGAACCAGGATAACGTGCCGCAGTCGTTCGGTCCCAATGAATGGGTGCACGGGAGCCTGGATTTCGACGGCAACAATCGCAGCAACTGGGACATCAACCAGGACCTGGCGCGGAGCCTGCTGTGGTCCTTCGGCGGGAAGACCGCCGGCATCTGGAAATGCCCCGCCGACCGCAGCAGCGTCAAGTACAAGGGAGTCATCTACCCCCGCGTGCGCAGCATTTCGATGGATGCCTGGTTCAACTCGACCGACGTCGAGAACTTCGGCAGCGGGTTCCGGGTGTATAAAAAGCTGGCCGACCTGGTGGACCCGGGCCCGGCGCGGACGTGGGTTTTCATGGACGAGCGGGAGGACAGCATCAACGACGGGGAGTTGGTGGTTGGCATGACCGGTTACCCGGATCGACCCGCGCAATGGATGCTGGTCGATTACCCGGCCAGTTACCACAACGGCGCCGCCGGGTTGGCCTTCGCCGATGGTCATTCGGAAATCCGCAAGTGGCAGGACCCGCGCACGACCCCGGCGCTGAAGCAGGGGCAGTCACTGTCGCTGAACATCGCGTCGCCGAACAATCCGGATATGTATTGGCTGATGGACCGCACGACGCGCCGGGCGCGATAGTGGGCTTGTAATTTCCGCAAGGATCAATGACGATGCGCGGCGTCGGCCCGATGAAAACCGCGCTGGTGATCGACGACGACCGGTCGTTCCGCACGCTCCTGGGGCAGTGTCTGCAACAGGACGGCTGGCTGGTCCTGGAGGCCGAGGATGGTGAGACCGGCCTGACGTTGGCGCTCCAGCACCGGCCCCAAGTGGTGCTCTGCGATCTGCTCATGCCCCGGTGCAACGGGTTTGAAGTCTGTCGCAAGATTCGCCGGGAGCGGGCGGCCCTCCCGGACACCCAGGTGATCGTCACCACGGGGAGCAGCTACGCCACCGACCGGCTCCACGCCTTCGAGGCCGGGGCCGACGAGTATCTGGTCAAACCGATCGACCCCAACGCCCTGCTGGCGCTGCTCCGGCGGGTGACGGGAACGGATCCCACGCCCTCCACCCCCACCCCGCCGCCGGCGGTCGAACTCGCCTCCGCGGGCGCCCGGGTCCGATTCTGGGGCGTGCGCGGCTCGATCCCCACGCCGGGATCCGGCACGGTGTTTTACGGCGGAAACACGGCCTGCGTCGAGGTGCGGGCGGACGGGCAGATCGTGGTCCTGGACGCCGGGACTGGCATCCGGCCGTTGGGCCAGGCCTTGCTGGCGGAGTTCGACCACCAGCCGATTTCGGTCTCGATCCTGATCACGCACACCCATTGGGATCATATCCAGGGGTTCCCGTTTTTTGCCCCGGCTTACAATGCGCAGAACCACGTGCGCATCCTCGGCTACGAAGGCGCGCGCTCCAGCCTGCACTCGATCCTGACCGGCCAGATGGAAAACCCCTATTTCCCGATCGGCCTGCGTCAAATGCCCGGCAATATCGCCATCGAAGAGTTGCGCGACCTGAGCTTTCACGTCGGGCCGATCCCGGTTCAGGCGGCTTTCATGAATCATCCCGGGGTGTGTCTTGGTTACCGCCTGAATACCAGTCAGGGGACAGTGGTGTACATGCCCGATCATGAGACCTTTCAGCGCTTGCGCGCCCAATCGCCGTCGGACAGCGCGCCGGTCGCCGA
>JAGWYX010000112.1 GCA_018969165.1 Verrucomicrobiota bacterium | reverse complement strand
AAAAAATCCTGATCGAGATGAGCGGCGCCCGCGATGCCCTCCGCGAGTTGGGCAAATGGGGACGTGGCCGCCTGCGGCTGGGCGCCAGCACGACGGCCTGCCAGTACCTGTTGCCGACCGTGCTGCGCGAGTTTCAGCACAACTACCCCCAGTGCCTGATTGCGATCGAGCCATGCGACACCGCCGACGCGCTCGAACTGCTGCGGGCCAACCGGATCGACCTGGCGCTGGCCCTTGAACCCAAGGCCGGGGCCGAGTTCGATTTTCGTTTCCTGTTCATCGATGAACTGGAGTTTCTGCTGGCCCGCGCGCATCCTTGGGCGGCGGCCGGGCGGGTCGTGCGCGAGGAGATACCGCGCCAGAACTACATCCTCTACAACAAGGCCAGCTACACCTTCGGCCTGGTGGAAGATTATTTTCGAGATGAGGACATGGTCCTCAACACGGTCATCGAGCTGGGCAGCATGGAGGCCATCAAGGAACTCGTCAAATTGGGCCTGGGCGTGAGCATCCTCGCCCCATGGGTCTCCCAGGCCGAGTTCCAGCAGGGAACGCTCGTGTCGCTGCCCTTGGGGCGCCGCAAGCTGCGGCGACGCTGGGGCATCCTCCATTGGCGGAGCCGGCGATTGAGCCTGACCGAGGAGACATTCGTGACGCTCTGTCGCAAAGCGATCGGAGATTTGGCGCCGGTCGAGGCGACACCTGAGGCGACACCCATGCCGGTCGTCCCCGTGGTTTGACCCGCGGCATCCGTTCCGATCCGAACCTGAAAGCAATCCTTGATCTGACCGCGGATAATTTTCAGACTGCGGGCCGTTGGCAATGGCAGGACATTTTCGACAACTCCTGGATGCGACCATCCAGCATCTGGAAATTCTCCGATCGCAGGGAGTCAAATTCGTTGACGTGTCCCCGGGAACCCTCGCGGCCCTGGCTGCTCCTCCGCCGTGTCGAGAGCCTGGGGTTGCCGCGGCGACGACGGAGCGCGGCGACCGCCAGCGGCAGCCGGCTCCGGCCCAGCCGCCAAGGCCGGACAGCGGACCGTCTCGTTCGCTCGTGGGCGCGGTTGCGTCTGCGCCCGCAGCGGCTGAGGCGCCGCGGAGTCCGTTTGCCGAAATCCTCTCCGGGCCGCGAGCCTCTTCGCTCACACCCGAGGCCCGGGCGGCGGCGATGACCGAGCTGCGCGGGCGCACGCTGGCCTGCCGGAAATGCGCGCACCTGGCGGCCAGCCGCCAGACCGTCGTGTTCGGCGTGGGCGATCCGCGCGCGCGGTTGATGTTTGTCGGCGAAGCGCCCGGGGCGGACGAAGATCGGCAAGGCGAGCCGTTTGTTGGGCGGGCGGGTCAATTGCTCACGCGCGTCATCCAGGCGATGGGCTTCACGCGGGAGACGGTCTATATCGCCAACATCCTCAAATGCCGTCCGGACACCCCCGATCAGGCGAGCGGCAACCGCAAGCCGACCGGCGTGGAGATGCAGACCTGCCTGCCTTATTTGCTGGAACAGATCGACCTGATCCAACCGCGGGTGATTGTGGCCCTGGGCGGCACCGCCGTCGAAGGGTTGCTGGGCAAGACCGCGGGCATCACCCGGGTGCGCGGCACCTGGCTGGCCTTCCGGGACATCCCGTTGATGCCGACGTTTCACCCCTCGTTCCTGCTCCGGCCGGAGAATGCCGGCAAGAAACGCCTGGTATGGGAGGACATGCTCCAGGTGCTCGAACGGCTCGGGGAACCGATCAGCGACAAACAAAGGAATTACTTCCTGCGGAGTTGAGGACGGCTTTGGAGTGCGGCGGGCCCCCGCCGCTTTGCCAGGGACCCAACCTCACTGCCAAGCGCCAGAAGACTGGCGCACTCCAAAACCTGGCGGTCGTTCTGGCGGTTCATGGGAAGGCCCTTGTTCCTTTTGGACCTGCTCACCGGCCTTGAACTAACGAGGCGCGCCTCGCTCATCGAGTCCTCGAGGGGAAAAACACAGACCGCGCAAGCGACGCCAGGACTTGACTGGATGAGAGCGTGTTTGACGGTTCAAGGACTCCAGGACGGCCTCGGACTCCGGCGCTCCCCCTGCGGGAGACGGGCAGGGTGCGGGCGGGTTCAGGAGGAAGCGGTCCGGAACATCGGTCAGTGGGCGCAGAATTGCTCGAACGCACCGCCGAAGAGCGCGCTCACGTCCCGCCGGATTTCCGGCTCGGTCGGTTCCCAGCCGGTGCGGGCCAGGTCGGCGTATTTTTCCACCAGCACCCCGGCGATGACGCGGCGCGAGTGGTCCCATTTGTAAATCACCTGGTCCAGGACGCGCGCGTCGGAGTGCTGCGGCGTCACGCTCAAGCCGATCAGCTCCAGCCGCAGCCGGGTCATTTCCTCGACCAGGTAAGGCACGTTGGTGAACCACCAGCAGCCGAACGGATGCAAATTGCGGAACTTGCGGGCGGCGACGCAGAGTTCGTGCTGGTTCTCGCGCGCCAGGACGGTGACCAGAAACCGGTTTTGCGGGAATTGGGCGCAGAGGTTTTCCAGCGCGTCGATCCGGCTCCGGCCCAAGCCGTCGCCGGCCAGTTCGAGGTCCGGATTCACCGCGCGCCGGGCGCCCAGCATCAGGGCCAGCGGCAGGCCGTGCTCGCGGCAGTGGGGCAGGACGGCGTGTTCGAGCAGCCGCGCGCAAGGGTCTTTGCCGGGAAAGGCAAACCCTGGCGGCAACGAGACCATCAAGTATTTGGCCTGCAATCGCCGGGTCCAATCGGCTAGAAAACGGCGGACCGTGCCGCACGATTGGGCCGACAGTTCGGCCCGGACCGGGTAGCCCCAGCGGGCCAAAAGCGGCGCGGTGTCGCGCCAGGCCAACAACAGGGGATCGATCCGGAGCGCGGCGACGAAGCGTTGATCGCGAGCGAAGCCCGACTCCCAAACCGGCCGCTCGAGGTCATCGAACGGCGAGTTCGTCATGCAAAGCTGTCGAATCCCGGCCAGTTCCAGGCAGCGGTCGGTGTAATCCGCGACCTTCCATTGCGCGAACCAGCGGCGGATGGCGGGCAGGTCCCGTTTTTTCACGTCGAGCCCGAGCCGGTTCAGCGTGGTCAACACGCCGCGGCAGGCCTCCGAGATGGGGGAATGCTCGATGAAGAGCGCATTCCAAATCAGGTCCGCCTGCCGGGTCTTGGACAGCGACCAGAATTCTTCGTAGGGCAAATCGAGATAACGGAAGGTCTCGGCGACCAGGTAATGGTAGGTGAGGAGGTCGTCGATGCCCCAGAGGAGCAAGCTGCCAAGGGCCGGGTCGTAGAGGTGGGTGTGGATGTCGAACACCGGCGTGGTCAGCGCGATCTTCTCGACGCGCGCGGCGAGCGACGCTGAACTCAGCTTGTGGGCGGCGGCAGTCATCGGGTCCAGAGCGTAGGGAAAACCACCGTGTGCCGCCAACGAAATCTCCGCGGATGGCGCAGGCAACGGGGCCGGGGACCGGATCGGGCCTCCGCCAGCGCGACCGCGGCTTGGACGGCCACGGTCCCTCGCCCCGTTGGCCGAGGGACCAACCCTGCCGGAAAGCGCCAGGGTCCTTGCCCCGTGAAACGTGCTGTTATCAAGCCAAGTTTTGGCGTCTCTTTCGCCAAGGACCGGAGATCATCACCCGGCCAATTCCGTGCCGACGCGCTGCGAGTTGCGGACAACTCGCGGTCCGCGTCTGCGAGACCCGACAGATTGGAAGTCTGAGCCGCGCTTCGCCAGGGGAAAAGTCCGGACTGTCGCGGTCACTGGATCAATCCGCGTTTGCGCAGGTGGGCCTCCATCGCCTTGTCCATCATCAGTTCGGCCAGTGGGCGGGTGGCCTCGTCCAGGGCGGCGATGGCCGACTTGAGTCGGTTCACGTCGCCGGTTTGTGTCGGGGGCGTCTCGGTGGCCAGGGCGGCCTCGACCGCCGCCAGGGCCTGTTCAACGCGTGTCCGGTAATCCGGTTCGAGCGCGTCGCCGGCGCTCGTCAACCCGTTGCGCGTCGCCGCGACGGTCTCGCGCGCGCGGAGGCGGGTTTCGATCCATTGGCGGGCGTGCAGATCGTCGAAGGCGTGCTCGACGGATTGCTCGATCATGCGCTGGACGTCGGTGTCGCTGACGTCCACGGCGGACTTCAGCGCGACGACTTTCTGCCGGCCGGTTTGGAGGTCCCGGGCCAGGACGTGCAGGATGCCATTGGCGTCGATCTCGAACTGGACGCCGACGCGGGCGGCGCCCTTGGGGGCCGGTTCGAATTCGAGGGTGAAGCGGCCGAGGCTCCAGTTGTCGGCCGCCCGCTCGCGTTCGCCCTGGAGGACGTGGATGAGCATTTGGCGTTGGAAGTCCACGGCGGTGGTGAATTTCTCGCCGGCCTTGACGGGGATGGTGGTGTTGCGGGGGATGATGACGTTCATCAGGCCACCGAATGTCTCGAGGCCGAGGGAGAGCGGCGTGACATCGAGCAACAGCAGGTTGCGGAACCCGCCGGCCAGAATCTCCGCCTGGATGGCGGCGCCGAGGGCGACGGCCTCGTCCGGGTTTTGCGACGTGTTCAGGCGCGGCCCGGTCGGGCGGTGGTAATCCGAGCCCAGGCGGAGATCGCCGCGGACTTCGTCGAACTCGGGGCAGCCGAAGATTTCGGCGACTGTGCGGCGCACCAGCGGCATGCGGGTCTGGCCGCCAACGAGGATGACCTGGTCGAGGTCGCGCGGTTGGAGTTGGGCGTCGGCCAGCGCGCGCAGGCAATGGGTGCGGGTGCGGGTGATGAGATCGCGGGTCAGGTCCTCGAGTTCCGCGCGAGTCAGCCGGTCCCGGAAACTGAACTCCGGGGTGAGGAACGGCAGGTGGATCTCGATCTCGGTGTCGGTCGAGAGCCGGATTTTGGCCGCCTCGGCGGATTCGCGCAGGCGCGCGAGCATGGGCAAATCCGCGCGGGCATCCGGACCGCCGGTGGCGCGGATGCGGGCAGCCAAGCGGTCCACCAGGCGTTGGTCCAGGTCATCGCCGCCGAGCCGGGTGTTGCCGCTGGTGGCCAGGACCTGGAACACGCCGTCCTGAAGTTCGAGGAGGGAAAGGTCGAAGGTGCCGCCGCCGAGGTCATAGACGGCGATCCGGGCGCGCTCGTGAAGTTTATCCAGGCCGTAGGCGAGAGCGGCGGCCGTCGGCTCGTTGAGGATGCGCTCGACCGTGAGGCCGGCCAGTTCGCCGGCGCGCTGGGTGGCGCTGCGCTGGGCGTCGTTGAAGTAAGCCGGCACAGTGATCACCGCGCGGGTGATCGGCTCGCCAAAATGGCTTTCGGCGTCCCGGCGCACCTGCCTGAGAATTTCGGCCGAGACTTCCTCGGGCGACACCAAGCGCTTTCCGAGCGCGACGGCAACAGGTTCCGCGCCGTCGCCGCGGACGGGGTAGGTGACCAGCATCTTCTCGTCCGCCACATCGGCGCCGCGGCGGCCCATGAAGCGTTTGATGGAATAGACCGTGCGTTCCGGTTGCAGGATGCGGACGCGATGGGCGAGCCGCCCGACGATCGGCGGGGCATTCGACTCCGGAAAATGGACCACCGACGGGGTCAGCCGTTGGCCGTCGGCGGAGGCGATGACGAACGGAATGCCGGCCTCGACCGTCGCGACGAGCGAGTTGGTGGTGCCCAGATCGATGCCGACAATTCTGCTCATGGCGCGAATCCATGCCTCGAAGGGCACGGGGTCGGCAAGCCAATTCGATCACAGTCCAACGTACGACCCGAAGCGGTCTGCAACGCCGATAGGACTCCGTTGGGATGCCTTGGCTGGTGGCGCCTGCAAGAAAGCGAGAGGCGCCCGGTCCCAAAACGGCGCCAAAGCTTGACTTGATGCTAACCGGGATCACAATTCCCGGCGCTATGATCGAGGCGCGGATCGGGGAGACCGGTTGGCGGGCAAACCAGGCATCGGCTGGGCGGGCCGTTTCGGTCTGAGGCTGCGCCTCGTTAAGGTATGACGACCGCCAACAAAGTCACCATCGTTCGGATTCTGCTGGTCCCGTTCTTTGTGGTGCACCTGCTTTACTACGTCACCGGCGGCAACGAGGTGCACCGGTTGCTGGCGATCGTGGCCTTCGCGTTCGGAGCCGTCAGTGACGGGATCGATGGCTACATCGCCCGGCGCTACAACCAGCGGAGCGAGCTGGGAGCGATCCTGGATCCGCTGGCGGACAAGTTGCTGTTGGTGCTGGGCCTGGTGCTGTTGAGCCAAAACCATGCGCCGTACCTGGCGACCATCCCGTTGTGGATGACGGTGACGGTGTTCAGCCGGGACGCGCTGCTGCTGCTCGGGTTGATTGTGATTTATTACGCGTGCGGCAGGATCGTGATTCGGCCGCGGTTCATCGGCAAAGTGGCGACCGTGCTGCAAATGGTCACGCTTTTCTGGACCCTGTTGAAGTGGGACCCGCTCTGGTTGGAGCGCTGGGCGTTGGGCGCAACGGTGTGCACGGGCGCGTCCGGTCTGCTCTACCTGAAAGAGGGCGTGCGCCAACTGAGCGCCAGCCCGACCAGCTCGGCCTCGCCCGATCAGCGAGGCGGCGTGTCCTGAGCGGGAATTACTCCGGCATTGCGGTTTGAGCAGCCAATTCCAAGGCGGCGCGGGCTGCGGCTTGCTCGTGGCCCAGCGCTTGTTCGGTGCAGTAGAGCATCCAGGTCAAGCGCGGTTCCGCGGGGAACTGTTCGTGCCAGCGCCGGAGGCGATCGAGGTCGCGCGTCTCCGGCGGGGATTGAAAGTCTAACTTTGCCCAGTCCAAGGCGGCGCGGGCGCCGGCTGCGGGCGGCGGGCTCGAGGCGCGCGGAACGGCGGTGCTGGTTCCGCCGCTTCCCAGAGACTCGAAATTACGGCAGGCCGGGTTGGCGCGCCAGACCGACTGGGCGTCCGCAATGGCCTGGGCGTACTGGCCGGCGGCGAAATGGGCCCGGGCCAGGAGCAGGCCCGCGCGCGGGCTTGACACGGGTTGGGGAAGCGCTGTCAGCGCCAGGTCGGGACGTTGGGCTTGCAGGAACTTCTCGGCCAGGACGACATCGGCGACGCGGTTGCGGAGGGCCTGGAAGGCCCGGGCAGCGAGCGGGTAGAGCTTTTTGTCCAGTGCGAAATCGCCGAGCGCGAGCAGGGCCGGCACCGAGTTCGGAGTCAGTTCCCAAAGACGCTCGGGTTGGCGGCGGATTTGCCACACCAGGTCCAGGGCGTCGCGCAAGTATTGTCCCGAAGAAAAGTCGGCTGACCGCAGCAGGTCCAGGGCAAAGTCCGGGTCGCGCCGGGCGAGCAATTCCGCGAAGTGGAGGGGAATCTGCGGCTGGAGGGGGTTCAGGCGCACGGCTTCCCAGACGGCGGCGCGCGTTTGCGGGGCGGTTGGGAGGAACCGCAGGCTCAACCAGGCGCGTTCGAGGCGCACCTCCCAGTTGAACGGATCCCAAGCCAGGGCCTGGTCCAGTTGGTCAAGCAGATGTTTGGCCTCGGCGGATTGCAGGGCGGGTGGATCGCCGGCGATCCGATTGAGTTCAGCCCTGACGAGGGCGATCCGGCGCTGGGCGGCCCAGGGCCAGCAGGCGACGGCTTGGCGCAGAGCCGCGACCTGGGCGGAGTTGTCGCGGGTATGGAGGGCTTGTTCCCAATTCCAAGCCGCGGCGCCTTGCAGCGCGGCGCCGACGAACAGGCCAATGCCCGCGGCTACGTTAAGCGCCACCCGCCACCGCGGGGCGGGTGGCGGGGCGACGGGACGCGCACATTGGTCGCGGCAACCGACGCAAAAACCCAGCAGCACGGCCGCCAACAGGGCGTTGGCCGGAATCTCGAATACGAACTCGACGCCGGCGTGGACCGCGAACGCGACCAGGGCGGCGGAGGCGGCGAACATGAGTTCCGGCTCGAGCAGGCGATCCCGGCGCAGGGAGCGCGTGAGCGCTCGAGCCCCGCAGGCGAGCAGGCCGGCCAGGGCCAGCGTGCCGGTCACACCCGTCTCGACCAGCCACTGGAGGTAATCGTTTTCGGCGTGAGTGAAGGTGCTGAAGCCGCCGCTGGACTTGAAGTGATTAAAGGCGGTGGCGAACGTGCCCAGGCCGGTGCCGAAAAGCGGGAATTTGAGAAACAGCGCGCTGGATTGGCGCCAGATTTCGAATTTGGAATGATGGGTGAGCAGTTCGGCCTTCGTAACGGCCAGGCGGCGCAGCACCAGGTCCGCCACGGGCAGAGTCACGGCCAGGGCGCCGACGGCCAGCAGACTGAGGAGGAACAGCCGTGCTCGACTACGGGAGCGGTGGAGCAGCAGCACGACGAACACGGCGCTGCCGGTGACAAAGGCGAGCATCCCGCCGCGTGAGGCGCTGGCGACGGCCAGGAGCAAGCCGCCGGCCAGTGCGCCGGCCAGCAGCAACCCCTCGGCTGGCCAACGGTCGGCGGGAGCGTTCCCTGGCAGGCGCGCCGAGTGCAGGGGCGCCAGGCAGCGAAATAGCCAGCCGGCGGCGCCCAGCGTTGCCACATACACCCAATCGGCGAAGTCATTGCGATTGACGAAGGTGCCGGCGCCGTTGCGCCACGCGGGCTTCCACCACTCGAGGGGGGAGGAGGCTGGGGCGAGGCGGTACCAGACATCGGCTCCGGCCTGCAGCAGCGCCCCGAGCGCCAGGACCCAGGCCAAGCGTCGCGCGAACCCTGGCTGACCGGCGGCAAGCCGAACCAAGGCGAAACCGGCAAGCAATGGGCAGAGGTTCCA
>JAGWYX010001040.1 GCA_018969165.1 Verrucomicrobiota bacterium | reverse complement strand
ATTTGAAAAGCCGCCGCGCAGCCCCTTCGGCACGCTCAGCTGCTGTACAACCGCCAGCACGCTCTCACTCATTCCAGGGTGGCCGTCCTTCATGAATTCGCCCTGTGAGTCTCCAGGTTGACGGGTTCAGACCTTGACTTGATGACCGCGAGTTTCCAGAATCAAGGACTCTAGCGAGGCAAAACTTTGGTTATGAAAATCACCTACTACGGCCATGCTTGTTTCGCCGTCGAGGTCGCACAGCAGGTGCTGCTGTTCGATCCATTCATCACTCCCAACCCGCTGGCGCGCCACATCGACCTCAAAAGCGTGCGGGCTGACTACATCCTGATTTCGCACGGGCACGGGGATCACTTGGCCGACGCGGTGAGCCTGGCCCAACGCACCGGCGCCCAGGTCGTGTCCAATTTCGAGATTGTCACCTGGCTGAGCAAACAAGGCGTCGCGCGGGCGCACCCCATGAACCACGGCGGCGCCGCGACGTTCGACTTCGGTCGTCTGAAATACGTGCACGCCATTCACTCGAGCAGCCTGCCGGATGGAACCTACGGCGGGAACCCGGGTGGCTTCGTGGTCGAGAGCGCGGCCGGGAATTTCTATTATTCAGGCGACACGGCGCTGACGCTGGACATGGGACTGATCGGCGAGGCCACCCGCCTGCGATTTGCGGCGTTGTGCATCGGCGATAACTTCACGATGGGCCCCGAAGACGCCGTTCGAGCGGCCGGCTACCTCAAGTGCGACGATATTTTCGGGGTGCACTACGACACGTTCCCGCCGATCCGCCTCGATCACGCGGCGGCGCAGGGAAGATTCAAGGACGCGGGCAAACGCCTGCATCTGGTGGCGATCGGCGGCACGCTGGAGTTGTGAGTCGCGGCGAGTCGATGCTGGCGACCGCGCGCTCGCGCTCCCCCGAGTGCACCATTTTATTGCTGTCAGGTCAGATCCTGGCGTCCTCGCCATTTCCCTCGTCCCTCGCATCAGGGGTTCTATAGACAAGGCGCGGAGGCAACGCGCAGCCAAGACCAATCGTGCCTTCCGGCCGGATCGAAGGCGCGGAGGGCGGTCGGGCTGCGCAAAGTTTACCCGGAAGAACCACGCGGGAGTGTGAAAAGAATGCGCAGGCGGAGGTCGAACCACCCGCCAATCAGGGGTTTATCCCGTTGGCACTTTGGCTGCTAGCTGAAACCAAATAGAGAGCAGCGGCGTCTGAAGCGTGTGCGACAGACCGGCAGAATCAACCCGTAACAATCAATCAGCAAAAAGATGAATCGATTAGCCAAGCCAATGACGGTGGCAGCGGTGGCCGCTGCGTGTATGCTCGGAGCGGTGCAGAGCCAGGCCCAGGGATTCCGGAACTTTGATCCGGCGCAAATGCGACAACGCATGATGGACCGGATGAAAGAGGAGCTCGAGGTCACCCAGGACGACGAATGGCAGGTGCTGCAACCGAAGATCCAAAAGGTCATGGACGCCCGGATGGCGGTCGGTGGCGGGCCCCGCGGGATGATGTTCCGCGGTCCACGCGGCGGAGGCAACAACGCGCCGGGTGGGGATCAGCCGAACCCGCCGCCGCGTCCTCGTTTCGGGCCACCGCCCAGCCCCGAGGAAGAGGCCCTGCAAAAGGCCATCGAGGCCAAGGCCACCAACGCCGAACTCAAGGCCGCCCTGGCCAAGTACCAGGAGTATCG
>JAGWYX010000111.1 GCA_018969165.1 Verrucomicrobiota bacterium | reverse complement strand
AACGGCGCCAGTACGATCAGGCCGCAGAGGGCGAAGAAGACGTCATACCAACGCTTGGCCCCGGCGTCGGGGCCTTCGCCATTGGCCGGCGTCGCTGCTGCGGAGGAGGCCGCGGGGTGATGATCGCTCAAACAACGCATGCTTTGTCAGTGTTCTTGGGGGGCGCGTAGCGCCGCCCGGCACGGAATTACCGCACAACGCAGGCACAGTAGTCTCGCCTGCCCAGCCGTGACCAGAGGGGTTCTACCCTTAAACTGCCCGGTGGAATCACCCGATGGGCGTGGCTGGACGGCCAACGGGCTGCGTGCCGGCCGCTGGCTGGCAAGGGGGCGCGACGACGCCACCGCAGTATGGTCGTGGCCCGGTAGGGTTTTACCCCGTTAGGAGAGCTGGCCGACGCTGGTTCGAGCGACGGGTTGGTTCGCCTGGGCCGGCAGTCGATGGCCGGCGAAGACGGGTCGGGCGCGTGCGAGAATTTGCTTCAAAGTAGCGCAGACAGATGTCACCTCTTCGGCCGTGAGGTCCGGATACAAGGGCAGGCTGATCAACTCCGGATAGATCGCCGTGGCGCACGGATAATCCGACGGTTGGCAGTCGAATTTCTGTCGGTAATAGGGATGGAGGTGGAGCGGCATCCAATGCACGCTGGTCCCGATGCCGGCGCGTTTGAGTTCGGCAATCACCTCCCCGCGGTCCAGCGAGTGATGCTCGAGCTGCAAGCGCAGGCTGAAGAGATGCCAGGAATGGATGCGATTGGGCATGACCCGCGGCAGGACGACCTCTTCGACGTCCGCCAGCAATTCCAGGTAAAGCCCGGCCCATTGGGTGCGGCGTTGGTGCAAAAGATCGGCCTTGCGAAGCTGGTGCAGGCCGATGGCCGCCGCGATATCGGTGAGGTTGTATTTATAGCCGGGCGCGACGATCTCATAGTACCAGGAGCCCTGGTCGGTGTAGCGTTTCCAGGCGTCGCGCGAAATGCCGTGGAGCGACATGATTCGCATCCGATCGGCGCGCTCGGCCGAATCCGTGCAGGCCATGCCCCCTTCGCCGGTCGTGATGGCCTTGTTGGCATAAAAGGAGAAGCAACTGACCTCGGCGTCGGTCCCGACGGTTTTCCAGGGGGAGGTCGCGTCGTCGCGATAATAGGCCGGACAGCAGTGGGCGGCGTCCTCGATTACCCGCAGGCCATACTGCCGGGCCAGGGCCTGGATGCCGGACACCCCGCCGACTTGTCCGCCGTAATGCACGGGGATGATGGCGGCCAGGTCCTGCCCCTCGGCCAGCGCGCGTTTGATCCGTTCGGCGGCGTCGGCCACATCCAGGTTCAGATCCTCGGGCCGGCAATCCACAAACAGTGGCACGGCGTCGAAATAGCGCACCACCTCAGCCGTCGCCGCGAAGGTCAGGGTGGGCACCAACACCCGTTGACCCGCCTTGAGTCCGATCGTCTCCAGGGCCAGGTGCAGCGCCGCTGTACACGAGTTGACCGCCACCGCGTGGTCGCGCCGCAAGTAGCGGGCAAACTCGGCCTCGAACTGCTTGGTCTTGGGCCCGGTCGTCAACCAGCCGGATTTCAGGCAATCGACCACTTCATCGATCTCGGGTTGGCCGATACTCGGTTTGTAAAAGGGTATCGAAAACATAGGGATGCTTAGGGGTTGAGAGACAGTCCTTGCGTTCGGAAACCGGTGGTGAGCCGGTCACGGATTGGCGTCCACGCCGTTTCTCGCGTCCGGTTCCTTGCGGATTCCATAAGCGAGGCGCGCCTCGCTGGAGCTTCAGGGTTTGATCAGGATTCCGAGATAATGGCTGCGCAGGAACGGCAACCTGCGCAGCCAGGGGTAGAGCAACTCGGTGAGCCGACCCAGGTGTCGGGCCAACGGTGGCAACAACGAGACCGTGCGTAATGAGAGCGTAAAACCGGGGAACAAACGCCGGATTTCGCGGCGGTTGATGCCGCGGACCTGCCGATTGCAGGGGTTATCCAGCCTGAAATCATACCAAAGGACGCCGCCGCCGGGGCGGAGGACCCGCTGGATCTCGCGGCAACTGTTGGCTCGCATCGTCCGGCTCAGGATCGAGGTGAACACCGTCAAGACCGCCACCAGGTCAAAGGCGCCGTCGGCGAACGGGAGCGCTTCCGCGTTGGCTCGCGGAAAGGCGATGTTCGGAAAGCGCGCCCGAGCCGCCCGAAGGCGGTCCGGAATCAGGTCGATCCCGACCAGCGCTGACGGGGCGGCGCCCAGATATTGAAGTGCGGCCAGGTGCTCGCCTGCGCCGCAGCCGACCTCGAGAATTCGCTTGCCACTGAGCGGCAAAAAGCCGGCTCCGGCCAACACCGCGCGTGTCTGGAGATCGCGCTCGCGCTGGATGGCCAGATTGCCCCGGTTGACGGGCGACCATTTGGATTGTCCGAAGCCGCGCCGGGCGTAGTCCTGGTAAACCCGCAGCAGGCGCCGCACCTCGGCCCGAGACTCCAAGGGGGTAGCGATCCGCGCCTGGGAATCCTCGGTTCCATTGGTATCCATTCGTGGTTCCTCCGGTCTGCGGCGCGTCTCGCGACGTTTTAGCTGCGATCCAGGCTTCCCGGAGGCTCAGGAGCTGGCTTCGCCGACCTTGGTGTGCCGCTCGCGGGTCAGGCGCACAAACGGCGCCGACGGCGCGTTGCGCAGCAGCACGAAATCCAGAATCCCGCGCAGGAACCCGTAGCCGTAACCAAAATGAAAACATCCAATCACCAGCGGCAGCACGGGTAACAAGGTCAGCCGGGTGCGAATCGCGATGGTCAGCGAGAGCCCGAGCGCCAGGCCGGCGTAAAGTGTCGCCAAGCCGCCGGCGGTCCAAAGCGCGGGCGGCCAGAACAAACCCACCACGGCCAGCAAACCCAGGGCTCCCACCAGGAGGCCGGGTACCAGGTGTCGAATCGAGGCCGGCAGCCGATGTTTGCGGATGACCAGGACCTTCCAGTAACCGTATTGCAGGTACTGACGGAACAAGGTCCGCAGCGAGCCGCGGACATGGTACCAGCTCCGAATCCGGGTGGACTGGTAGATTTTGCCGCCGCTGCGAACGAGGCGGAGGTTGTGCTCGTCGTCCTGGTTACGGACCAGCTCTTCGTCGAAGAAACCGATCCGGTCAAACACCCTCCGCTGCCAGCAACCATAGATCACGGTGTCGGCATAGCCCTCGTAGTCGATCCGATGCGAGCGGGCTCCCCCGACCGCCCAGGGGCAATGGAACACGGCGCAGATCGCCTGTTCCATGAAGGTGTCGGCCGTGGTTTGCATCGGCCCGCCGACATTGTCCGCCCCGGTTTCCCGCAGTACGGCCAGGCATTGGCGCACGTAATCCGGGGCATAGATGGTGTGGGCGTCCATCCGCACCAGCACCGCACCGCGGGCCGCGCGGATAGCGGCGTTCAGGCCAGTGGAAACAATCCGACCGGGATTGTCCAGGACACGGACGTGCGGGTGTCGCGCCGCCACGTGCTGCAAATACTCCCGCGTGCCGTCGGTGGACATCCCGTCCGCCACCACCACCTCCAAACCGCCCGCCGGCGGTTCCTGTTCGAGGATGGACTCGAGGCAGGCTTCGATCCGCCCCGCCTCATTGCGGCAGGGCAGCACGATCGACGCGGCGAGTGTCGGTTCGGGTGGGATGGGCGACGAAGGCGAGTGGGTTTGCGGCGAAGTCTTCATAGCGGTCAGGCGCGGCACGTGGATGCGGGGCCGCGAGATTACCGGGGAACGATCCGATGGGCGGTTGGGCCCGGATCACACCGGGTGGGTCGCGAGGGAATCGCGAGCCGGGCACTCACCCGGCCAGTGCTGGCGGAGTGGGGCCGTCTCGGGTTCCGAGCGGGAGAGCAGCGTGCGGAGGGCGGGTTTGAGGATTTTGCCCGAACTGTTGTGAGGCAGGGCATCGAGGAACACGACGGCTTCCGGTCGTTTGAAGGGTGGCAGGCGGCGGTGGCAATGCGCCATTACTTCCCGTGGAGTGATCCGCCCGGCGGGGCTGGGCACGACCCCGGCGAGGATCGTTTCTCCCAGCAACTCGTGGGGGAGTCCCACCACGGCCACTTCGACGACCTCGGGCAATTCGGCAATCACGTCCTCGACCTCTTTGGCGCTGACGCGATTGCCGCCCGACTTGATCATTTCCCGTTCCCGCTCGACGATGAAAATGAACCCCTCGGCGTCCACGCGCGCGAGGTCCCCGGTGCGCAGCCGGCCGTGGTCAAAATATTTTGCGGTTTCCAAGGGATCGTTCCAGTAACCCAGCGCGATGTTGTCGCCGCTGGCCACAATTTCGCCCGTTTGTTCGGAACCGGGCAGGACCGGGGCGCCGTCGGGCCGGATCACCTCGAGTTTGGTCGAGGGAAGGCCCTTGCCGATCGAGCCGAGCTTTTCGAGCACGCAGGTGGGCGGCAGAAAACTGAGCCGCGCGGTGGCCTCCGTTTGCCCGTACATCACGACGAATCGGACCTGGGGAAAGGCGGTGGCAATCTCCTGGATGCAGGCGTTGGGGAGTTTACCGCCGGCCTGCTGCAGCCATCGCAGTCGCGGGAACTGCATTTGGCGGAAACGCGATTTCCGCAGCAGGATCTGGTAAGTGGAGGGAACCCCGGCAAACCCGGTGCACTCCTTGGCCTGGAGTTCGCGGAGCACGGCCTCGGGGAAGAGCCGGAAATCATTGTTCAGGACCAGCGAACCGCCTTGCAGCAGGTGGGTGTGCAGCAACGAGAGGCCAAAACAATAGTGAAACGGCAGCACCACCATGACCCGGTCCTCGGCAGTCAGCTCCAGGCAGGCGGCGATGTCGCGGGTGTTGCACTCCAGGTTGCGGTGCGTGACCATGACCCCCTTGGGCAGGCCGGTCGATCCCGAGGTGAACATCAACGCGGCCAAGTCGCGGTTTGCATCGATCTCTGGAAACGGACCAGACCCCTTCGCGGGCAAGGCTTGTGCGGCTTCCTCCGATTGGACCGCCACGCCGAGACCCGAGGCCCAGGACCGCAGTTGCCTTTCGAAGCGAGCGGAGACGAGGACCCGTTTAAGCCCCGCGGCCAGGGCAATTCGGGCGAAGTCCTCCCGTGTCGTCTCGACCGGGAAGGGAACGGCCACCAGGCCGGCGCGGAGGACGCCCAAATAAGCCGCGACAAAGAAGGGATTGTTCTCGCTGAAGAGGCCGATGCGATCTCCCTTGAGGTGGGCTTGCGCCAGCAAGTCGGACGCGAGCGCGGCCACGCGGGTCTTCAACCCGCCGTAAGTGAGCACGGCATCGCGGTACAAGACGGCCGGGGCATACGCCGCGCCGTGCGCCAGGATACTATCCACAACGTTCATAGGTCAGGGGCGTCTGGGGAATGGGGCGGTCGAGGACGCGTGTTGCGAACTCCGCGCTCAGGGCCGGGCGGATGACACCGTTGGGGCGGGGACGTCTTTTGCCTCTGCTTCAGGGTTCGCCAGCGAGAGCTTTCGCCGCACGAAGTCGGCCAGCTTCGCCACGGAATCGAAATGTTCCACGACGATCTCCTGCGGCAGCGTTGTGACGCCGAAGGCCGATTCGATGAAGGCCACCAACTCCATGACACCCATCGAATCAACGATGCCGGTTTCGAGAAACGAGGCGTGGTAGTCCAGCGACTGGTTGTCCGCGAAGTAGAGGTTGTGGAGGATGAACTCTTGGATTTGATTCTCAATGCTCATGAGGTGAGGATTTGCGGTTTGGGGCAAGGGCCGCCAGGCGCGACGGCGCGCGCCGTGGAGGCGGGAAATGGGGCAGACGAGACCTTGTTCCGGCCGTTCAGTCTCAGGGGTGGGAGCCGGAGATACCCGGTCGTGCGGCTCTTGCGAGTGAAATCATCGAAGGCGCGCCGCACCTGGGCTTCGGGCAATCCCATGACCGCCGCGACCTCGGCGGCTGGCACGTCGTGCTCCTGGGCGTACCAGAGCAAATCCATCGTCTCGAAGGGGAGCCGGAAGAAGAACTCCTGTTCCGTGCACGGGGCACTGTAGGTATCGGACGTGGGCGGACGACTGCGGATGGCCTCGGGCACGCCCAGGTAAGCGGCGAGTTGATAGACCTGCGTTTTGTACAGGTGCCCCAGCGGGGTGACGTCCACTCCGGCATCTCCGTATTTGACGAAGAATCCCTGGTCATGCTCGTTTTTGTTGGCCGTTCCGATCACGGCGAAATTATGGAGTTCGGCGTGGTAATAAAGGGTGGCCATCCGCGCGCGTTGCTTGAAGTTCGACGCGGCGACGATTTGCAGGAATTGCCGGGCCGGCAGCGGCAGGGATCGTTCCCGTCCATCGGGATCGACAATCACCAGCGAGAAGACGTTCAGGGTGTTTTCCTGAAGCAGGTTCTGGGGCAGAACGATCTTGGCCTTGAAGCCGCGCCCGGGTTCGTACTCGGGCGCCACCTGGCGGATCGCTTCGTCTCGCCGCCGATAGCAGCCGAATCCCTCCAAGGCCGCCGTCACGTTTTCGAGCACGGGGTTGACCCCGCATTCGCGAGCCAAATCGCGGGCCAGTTTCTCGCTTTGCGGGTTTGAGTCCTTGTCCGGCATCATGACCGCGACAATCTTGGAGGCGTCGAAGGCCCGGGCGCACAGGCACAGGACCACCGCCGAGTCCACGCCGCCGCTGATGCCGACGACCGCGCCGTGGCGGCGCAAGAGACCTTGCACCGCTTCTTTGAGGGAGCGAACGAGCCGGTCCGCCTCAGCGGCGGGGTCCAGTTGGAGGATGCTTTTCGAGAAGCCCATAATGGTTTTCCTGGGTTGGGGGTTGGTCGGGAGGATCAGGGAGCGATCAGGTCCGGCGTGGTCGCCTGGTTTTCGGCGACGCGGTGGCTGCGCGCGGTGTCGCGGTCAAGGCAGACTTTGAGGCGCGGCCCAGCCGGCAACGGTTGCGCCACGAACCGGTCGATGAATCGGTGGTGAAGGAGTTGGGTTGAGATGATGCCGGCCAGGGCCATGTCATCGGTCTCGCCCAGCGGACGGTCGCTTTCCGCTTTTTGAACCAACCGGCGGACCGCCACGAGATCGAACAGGCCCGACGCCTGCAGGGGACCAGGGGACAACAATTCCCGGACGTAATCCTGGCTGGCCGGGGTGAAGAAGCTCCGGCGGATCGGCGCGCGGTACGGATGTTTGGGCCGGTGGCAAATGGTCGGTGGCAACCATTTCTCCGCCAGCTTGCGCAGCAGGTATTTGTCCTTCAGGCCCCGCAGTTTGAGCGGCTCCGGGAGCCGGTTGCAGAACTCGACCAGGCGATGATCCAGGAACGGGAAACGACCTTCGACCGAGTGGGCCATGGCGACGCGATCGCCCTGCGAGGACAAGAGGTACTGGGACAGAAAAATCCTGGCTTCGAGATACTGGGCCTGGGCCAAAGGCGGCCACTGGTGGACATGCGAGGGGAGCAACTGCCGCGCGGCCGCGTCGGCCTGGGCCCCGGCTGCCTCGACCACGCGGGGATCAAAGAAGCGACAGGTGCGGCGGTTGTTCCACCACCGCACGGCATGTGAATAGGTGGGCGAGCCGACCTCCAGGAGATGCTGGCGGAAGAACCCGACGAGGAACCGGGACGGGCTGCGGGCGGGATCGATCACGTCCGCGTAGAGCCGCTCGAATAATTTTGGCCGGAGGTGGGATTCCGGTCGGCGCGCCCAAAACCGGCGCACCTTTGCTTCTTTGAAAATGTCATAGCCGGCGAAGAATTCGTCGGCGCCTTCACCCGTCAGAACGACCTTGAAGCCGTGCGCGTGGACTTGCTCGGACAGGATGAACATCGGGGCCGGCGCGGTGCGCATCAGGGGGACTTCCACGTGCCAGATCACTTCCGGGAAAACGCGGCCGATGTCGGCATGCGAGACGTGCGCCACGTGGTGCTCGACTCCCAGGCATTGAGCCATCCGGGTCTGGTAGGCGTGCTCGTCATATTGCGTGTCGTTGAAGGCGATCGAGAACGTCTGCAACCGGTTCGGGATCACTTGGCGCGTGATCGCGGCGATCATCGAGGAGTCCAGGCCGCCGCTCAAATAGGCCCCGACCGGCACATCGGCCCGCAGACGGGCTTGCACGGCCGCCGTCAGCCGTTCAGCCAGTTCCTGCGCGTACGCCTCGAGGGTCGCCGGACTTGGGCGGCGAACCGGTTCGCCACTCGCAGCGGGAAAATTGAGATCCCAGTATCGGCTCAAGGCAATCTCCGTGGCCGAAGCTACCAGGTAATGGCCTGGCGGGACTTCGACGATATTGCGGAAGATCGTTTGCGGGGTGAGCGGGCTCCAGAAGGTGAAGACCTGGTCTAAGACGACCGGATCAATCTCGACCGAGAGTCGGCGGTCGGCCAGAATGGCCTTGATCTCCGAGGCAAAGACCAGGCGGCCCCCCTGGGTAGTGTAAAACAAGGGCCGGACGCCCATCCGATCGCGTGCCAGGAATAGGCTCTGCTTCCGCGTGTCCCAGATCGCCAGGGCGAACTGGCCGTTGAACCGATCCAGGCACCTCGGGCCGAATTCCTCGAAGGCATGCAGGACCACCTCGGTATCGGTGCCCGTGCGAAAGCGATGGCCGCGCGCCTCCAACTCCGGGCGCAGCTCGACGTAATTGAAGATTTCACCGTTGAACACGATCCAAAGGGTTCGATCCTCGTTGGCAATGGGTTGCTGACCGCCGTCCACATCTATGATGCTGAGCCGCACGCTGCCCAACCCGGCCCGCCGGCCCAGGTAGAGGCCCGCCTGGTC
>JAGWYX010000110.1 GCA_018969165.1 Verrucomicrobiota bacterium | reverse complement strand
CCGGTACTGCCCGGTGAAACACCTGACCGCCCACTCGAATGCGCGCTTGACAAAGGCACGGTCTCCCCACGGGAACATGGCGTCGTAGGCGCGCGCCACTTCCTGCTGGACTTCGTCGGGAGATCGCGTGTTGACCGGTGGATACATTCTAACCGGACGACGATACAGTCGATGACTCGAGTTGCACAAGCTCTTTGCCAGCAGGTCACATGCCGAAAACGGCTTCAAACCCTGGCGCTGCGCGGGGAAAAGAGGTATTCAAGGCGCCGGATTTTTGCTTTAACGCCAACATGCAAAAGCGCTTTCCGGTTCCTGGACCTTGGCAAAAAAAACGCCGCCGGCCCGGCCTTACCGCTGAACCGCAAAATCGAGAATCTCAAATCTGACAGTCCCCATGCCCTCCCGTCGTCACCCTGCTGCAGCGCTGGACCCGACCTTCACCGCCCCGGCCCGGTCCACCTTCGAGATTGTGCGCCGGGTCGCCGTCTATCTCCGGCCCTATCGCCGGATGGCCCTGGGCACCGTCGCCTGCGCCGTGCTGTCGCTGGTCTTTTCGTTTGCGTTTCCGAAGCTGACGCAGTTCACCATTGACCAGGTGATTGTTCCCCAGCGGTATGATCGGCTCGCACCGGTGATGCTGGCACTGCTGGGCGCTTTCCTGCTCCGCGACTTGTTCAACAGCCTCCGCATCCTCATCAACAATACGTTCGAGCAGAACGTGATCTACGACATGCGCTGCGCCGTCTATGCCCGACTGCAGCGGCTGCCCGTCGGCTATTTCGACCAACGCGCCTCCGGCGATTTGATGACCCGGGTCGTCGAGGACGTCAACGCCGTCGAGCGCGTGTTGATCGACGGGACCGAGCAAGGGACGGTGGCGATCCTGAGCGTGGTAGGCGTGCTGGCCATCCTCTTCTACACCAATGCGACCCTGGCGTGGGTGGCGATGGCGCCGCTGCCGCTGCTGAGCGGCGGCGCCCTTTGGTACACCCTCACCGCCCACGGCCGCTACCGTCGCCAGCGCACGGCCGCCAGCGCCCTGAATGCGCTGCTGATGGACAACCTGCAGGGCATCCGCCAAATCAAGGTCTTCGGCCGCGAAGACCATGAGGACCACCGGTTTGCCGAGCGCGCCGACGCCCTGCGCCGCAGCACGCTCGGGGTAATGCGGGCCTGGGCGCTGTATTCGCCGGCGATGAGTTTCGCCACCGCGCTCGGCACCGCGCTGGTGCTGTGGGTCGGCGGACGCCAGATGCAGGCCGGTCACATGTCACTGGGTCAACTCGTCGGATTCCTTTTCTACCTGGCACTGTTTTACGAACCCGTCGGCCGCTTGCACGGCCTGAACCAGATGTTGCAGGCCGCGCGCGCCGCCGGCGAACGTGTCTTTGACATCCTCGATGCTCCCGAAGAACGCCCGGTCGCGGTTGACCTGTCGGCGGACACCGCCAAGCCGCCCCTGCCGCGGGTTCGCGGCGAGGTGGTTTACGAGAATGTCGGCTTCCATTATCAACCCGACCGCCCGGTGCTGCGCGGGATTTGCCTGCGCACGCGCCCGGGCGAAATGGTGGCCCTGGTGGGCCCGACGGGCGCCGGCAAATCCACGCTGGTGAACCTGCTGCCGGCCTTTTACGAATTGAGCGAAGGCCGCATCACCATCGACGGTCTCGACACCTCCCAGGTCTCGCTGGCGTCGCTGCGCGCCCAGATCGCCGTGGTGAGCCAGGAACCGTTCCTGTTCAACGGCACCGTGCGCGAGAACATTTTGTATGGCAAGCTGGACGCCACCGATGCCGAGCTGCTCGATGCCTCGCGGGCGGCCAATTGCCACGAGTTCATCAGCCGCCTGCCGCGCGGCTACGACGCCCGCGTGGGCGAACGGGGCGTGAAGCTCAGCGTGGGCGAGAAACAGCGGGTGAGCATCGCGCGGGCATTGCTGAAGAACGCCCCGATCCTGATCCTCGACGAGGCGACAGCCAGCGTTGACACGGCCACCGAGCGGTTGATCCAGGAGGCGCTCGAGCGGCTCATGGCCGGGCGCACCAGCTTCGTCATCGCCCACCGCCTGAGCACCATTCGGCGGGCCGATCAAATCCTGGTGCTCCAGAAAGGGGAAATCCTCGAGCGCGGCACGCACGAGCAGTTGCTGGCGCGCAACGGGCTCTACGCCCGGCTGGCCCGCATTCAGAACACGACGTTCATCGAGGAAAGTTTCGCCAAGCTCTCGGCCGGGTAGGCGGCTCACGCGCCGGTCCGCCGACGGACCGGCGGCTTCAGCCTTCGACCGCTTTGAGCTTGGTGATTTTGACCCGGAAATCGGTCGGGCCTTTTTCCAGGTGTTCCCAGGTGAAGGCGTCCGGGAACTCGGCCAGGAACTGGTAGTAAAGCGGCACGGGATCGTGATCGTTCAACAGGATGAAGTAATCACCGACCGCCAACTCCAGCCAGGTGCGGATGATCAGCCCGTGCTTGATGCCGCAGGGGATGGGCCGCACATCCATGACTTTGTCGGGTCCAACCAGGGATTCAGTATTAGGAATCATATTTTAGATTTTAGATTTTAGATTTTAGATTTTAGATTTTAGATTTTAGATTTTAGATTTCGGATTTCGGATTTCGGAATCAGTCGTGCCAGCCGACGAAGGCGCGCCCGGCTTCGGTCATCATCGCGGGGTTCCAGGGTGGCTCCCAAACCAGCTCGACCTCGACCTCGTCCACCCCTTCGAGATTCAACAGGGCCATTTGCACGCCGTTGGCGATGCTCTCGTGCATGGGGCAGCCGGCGGTGGTCAGGGTCATTTTGACCGTCACCTTGCTGGGGGTGATCGCGACGCCGTAAATCAAGCCCAGGTCCACGATGTTACAGCCGATCTCCGGATCGATAACCTGCTGGAGCGCCGCCAAGACGGTCGCCTCGGAAGGAGACGAGGCCTCGAGGGTGGACGCGGATGGGGTCGCGGCGCCGGGTGCGGCGGTCGCCGGCTCGCTCGTCGGGCGGGAAGGTTGGGAGGCGGCGGGCTTCATGGGGTCAGGGTCAAGTGGGATGCGCCTGCGATACCCGGTGTAGCCATCGGGACCATCAGCGGGCTTGGCTTGGGTCGGACCAGGTGCGAGAAGATTTTGCCCATGTTCAGCGCGAACACGGCCAGGCTGGCGGCCAACAAGGCGCAGCCCCACCGGACGCCTGGGGCATGGCCGAAGGCAGTCGCCACACCGGTCGCCAGCAGACCCGCCAGATACAACCAGTAACCGAGGGCCTGGAGCCGGGCCGAATAGAGATCGGCCAGCGCCGGCACTTTTTGCCGGCCGATTTCCCGGCTGTAGCGGTGATACCAGACCAGGAACGGCACGATCTTGTAGAGCATGCCCAGGATCGCGAAGGTCACCACCCCGATCAGGGCCAGGAAACCATAGACATTCTCCAGTTGGGTGGTGAGGGCGGTGAGCGGGAGCCGCGGCCAGGCCAGGACGACCCCCAGACCCGCGACCGGCAGCAGGCCAGCCAAGGCCGTCACGAAGTAGCGCAATCCCCAGTCGAGCTGCCGCCGTTTCCGGGCGCGGAGGATGGCATTGATCTCGCCGCCGTAAACCGCCAATCCGCCGATCAGCAGCCCGGCAAAAGCGAGTTTCCAGAGGCTGCCGACGAGAATGGTGACGAACAGGCCGGCCAGACCGGCGTTTACCAGGCCGATCGCCCAAGCGGCCCGGCGCCAGCTCCGGACTTCGCTGAGCGCGAACATGGGGACCAGCTTGAACGACACCCCGAGGATCATCATGATGAAGAAACCGATTACTCCGAGGTGAGCGTGGGCGTGCATCTGCGCCAGAGGCGCAAACGGACTGAAGGTCCAGCACTTGGCAGCCGCCAGGTAGAGCCCGGCCAGCACGGTCAGCACCAGCCAACCCAAGCCCGAGGCGATCCCTCCCGTCACGGCGTTGCGACGCGGGCTCTGCCGCAGAGTGCGAGCCAGGTTGTAAACGAAGAGCCCCACGCCCAATCCAAGGATCGAGGCGAAATGGCCGACTTGCGGCAGGTTCCAGACCCAGAACATGCCGACCATGCCGGTAAAACCGACCGTGTGCAGGACGAACTGCCAGCGGGCCAACCGTTGACTGTAGAGCGGCGTCTCGAGCGCCACCGGCACCAACTGATACATCGCCCCCATGATGATGGTCGTGATTCCGCCGAGGGTGAAGAGGTGCGTGACGGCGATGACGTATTGGTTGTAATGGTAGGTGGCCAGCAAATCCGGGCGCAGCACCAGCAGCCCAACCCCCAGACCGAGCGCGAGCATCCCGGTAATCAGGAAGCGCAGCGGCAGGCCCACCACCGGGGCGTGACCCTCGATGGCCATCCCCCCGCGCAGCACCGCCACGCCGGCCTTCGGCGATCTGGCCAGGCGCGCCTCGGGCTGCATGTCGTCTTGGCTGTGCATCTTCAATGCTTCGGAACTGTTCAGGTGGATCGGTAGGGCAGCTCTCCAGCCGACGGCTAGCGCCGGCGGATATGGGTAATGAAGCTCCCATCGGCCTGTTCGTCGGTTTGTCCGGTAAATCCGCGTTCCAGCAATTGCGAGTAGAGGTGCATGGGCTTCCGATCCGTGTGGGCGCGCAATTCGCCCTCGGCTGGCAGCTCTTGCAGGGCCTCCAGAATCACCACCATCGGCTGCGGCGGCTCCAGCCCGCGGGCGTCCACCACACGGATGTCCCGGGGGCCGGGCGCAGGAGCAGTCGGGGCAGCGGCCGCGCCCTTGGCAGTCCCGCGATCCAGCCGGGCGGCATCGCCTGAATCGCGGCGGAACAGGATCTCCCAGTCGCCGTTGCCCACGGCTTTGGATTCGTGGGTGAACCCCTGCCGCCCCAGGACTCCGTAAAGCGGCGCGGGTTCGAATGGGGCGATCAACAAGAGGGCCTGGTCCGGCTTGAGCTGCGCCACCGCGCCCATGATTTTTGAAAATGGCTCGCGGCCGAGGCGTAAGTCCTCGCGCACGTCCAGCGTGACAATCTGCTGACTCATAACGCGACCAACCTAAGGGTGCCACGGTCTGATCACTTTGAGGCAAATCAAATTTTCGGTCGAATTCCATCACTTCTTTCAATGTGCGACCCAGGTTTATCGATTTACCGCGCGTGGGGTGGCCGCGGTATAGAGAGGGGCATGAACCGAGTTGACCTGTGTAAACGTGGCTTATTTTACTTCCGCCCCTTGCCGGGAGATGCTATAAACCGGCCTACAACCAATCCCGCTCCACCGCATTCGCATGCGTGCGCCGCACCGGCTGTCCAAGCGCCGCCCGAACGCTACGCAACAGGCGGGCGGGCGCCGAGCAAAGCGAGGTCACTATGAACGGAATAGCGTTGCTGATTCTGCTGCTGCTGGCGGTATTCGTCGCCTTGCCGATCGTGGCCGCCATTCGCGCGAGCCAGGCATCCCGCCGGGCCGAGGAAGCCAATGCGCGCTCCCTCGAATTGAGCTCGCGCCTGGCCGCGGTGGAACTCCAGCTCCTCGAATCGAAAGACGGACCGCGCGGACCGGCGTCCCGATCGGCCGGAACCGGACTCGCCCCAGTCCACCGACCAGTGGCCGCGGTGCTCGGCGCGCGGGCGCCAGCGCGGGCGGCGACGCAGGCCGGCGCCGGCGTGGTCGCGCCTCCAGCCTTGCCGCCGCTCCCACGCACACCCCCGGTGATCCAACCAGCGTCCCCGGTGGCCACACCCACCGCGCCGGTTGCGGCGAGCGATCGGGCGTCCGACCGCGACCTGGGCGGGCGCGGGATTTCCCGGCCCACGATCAATTGGGAACAGTTCATGGGGGTGAAGCTGTTCGCGTGGCTGGGCGGTCTGGCGTTGTTCCTCGGGGTTGGCTTCTTCGTGAAGTACTCGTTCGACCAGGGGCTGATCAGCCCGCCGGTCCGTGTCGCCATTGGATGGGTGACCGGCCTGGGCCTGCTGGTCGGCGGGTTGAGGCTTTCCCGCGAGCGCTACGCCGTCACCGTGCAGGCGCTCTGCGCCACCGGGCTGCTGATCCTGTATGCGGATGTGTTCGCGTCCTGTTCGTTCTACCATTTCATCTCGGCGGGGGCGGCGTTTCCGCTGATGGTGCTGGTGACGGCGGCGGCCTTCCTGCTGGCGGTGCGGCTGGACGCGCCCGCGGTGGCGGTGTTGGGTCTGCTGGGCGGGTTCCTGACGCCTCCGCTGCTCTCCACCGGCGAGGACCATCCGATCGGTCTCTTCGGTTACCTGGCAATCCTGGACGTGGGCTTGATCGCCGTGGCGTTGCGCAAGCGCTGGACTTACCTGGCGCTCCTGGCCGCCGCCGCCACCGTGGTGATGGAATTCGGCTGGGTCGAGAAGTTCTTTGCGGTGGAGAAGCTCGAGGTGGCCCTGAGTATTTTTGGCGTATTCGCCTACCTGTTCGTCGGCGCCCTGGCGTTGGCGCATCGGCGGGGGCAGCTTGACAGATGCATGACGGCGGCGGCGTTGGCGCTGCCGGCGGCGGCGTTGCTGTTGGCGTTTTACCTGCTGGCGCGCCCATACTCCGCGATCGCCGAGCGGCCCGGACTGCTGTTCGGCTTCGTGGTGGCCGTCGATGCCTCGCTGCTGGTCCTGGCGTGGTTGCGCGCGGAGTTGCGGGTGGTGGCCCCGATCGCGGGCGCGGTCGTGTTTCTCCTCCTGACGATCTGGACCGTCGGATTTTTGAGTGCCGAGCTGTTGAACTGGGGGCTCGCGCTCTACCTCGTGTTCGCGATCCTGCACTCGGTTTTCCCGGTCGTCGTCGAACGGCTGCGACCGGCGGGCAAGCCAACCTGGTGGGCGCACCTGTTCGCGCCGGTGGCGTTGCTGCTGGTCCTGCTCCCGATCTTCAAACTGGAAGCGGTATCGCTGACGGTGTGGCCGGTCATCCTATTGGTGGACGTGCTGGCCATCGGTCTGGCGGTCGTGACCGCGTCCCTCCTGGCGATCGTGACGATCCTGCTGCTCACCGTGGTCGCGACGGCGTGTTGGATTCTGGAAATCCCCGCCGTTCTCACCGGGTTGCCGGAAACCCTCGTTGTCATCGGCGGTTTCGCCCTCTTCTTTTTTGTGGCCGGTCAATTTGCCGCGAACAACATCCTGAACCGACCGCGGCTGGTGGCGGACGGCCCCAGCGGGTCGCCGTCCACCGTGACCCCGGCGTGGGGGTTGCCGACCGCCGACGTCACGGCGATGGTGCCCGCGCTGTCCGCGGTGCTGCCGTTCCTGCTGTTGACGATGGTCGTTTTGCGATTGCCCCTGGCGGACCCGTCGGCGGTCTTCGGGCTGGCGGCCCTGATGGTCGCGCTCCTGTTCGGGGTGGTGCGGCGCTATCGCTCCGACTGGCTGACGGCGATTGGCCTCCTGGGCGTGTTTACCCTGGAGTGCGCGTGGCACTTTAACCGCTTCGAGACGGGGCAGGCCGCAGTTGCGTTGGTTTGGTATGTCGGTTTTTATGCGGCCTTCGCGGCCTTTCCGTTCCTCTTTCACGAGCGGAAGGCCGAGCGGGTGCTACCCTGGGCGGTGGCGGCACTGGCGGGGCCGGCGCAGTTCCTCCTGGTTTACAAAGCCGTGGCCGGGGCGTTTCCGAATTCTTATCTGGGCTTGCTGCCGGCGGCGTTTGTCGTCCCGTCGCTTGCCTCGCTGGTCGGCGTGTTGCGCGCCATCCCGCCCGAAGCGGCGAAGCGCAACACGCTCCTGGCGTTCTTCGGCGGGGTGGCGTTGTTCTTCATCACGCTGGTCTTCCCGATCCAATTCCAGCGGCAATGGATCACGATCGGGTGGGCGCTGGAAGGGGCGGCGCTGCTCTGGCTGCTGCATCGCGTACCGCATGCGGGCCTGAAAGGCACCGGCGTGGGACTGCTGACCGCCGCGTTTGTGCGGCTGGCCCTGAACCCGGCCGTGTTGCATTACCATGCGCGGACCGCGACCCCGCTTCTGAACTGGTATCTCTACGCCTACGGCCTCGTGACCCTGTGCCTGTTTGCCGGCGCCCGGCTGCTGGCGCCACCGCGCCACCAGCTCCGCGAGCTGAACGTCCCGCCGATCCTGCAAGGACTGGGCACGGTGCTCGCGTTTCTGCTCCTGAACCTGGAGATCGCTGATTACTTCAGCCAGGGGACCACGGTGACGTTCGACTTCTCGGGCAACCTGGCGCGGGACATGACCTACTCGCTCGGCTGGGCCGTGTTCGCCTTTGTGGTGATGATCGTCGGGATCACGCGCGAGCTGCGCCCGGCCCGCTACGGCGGCATGGGCCTGCTGGTCGTCACCCTGCTGAAACTCTTTTTCCATGACCTGTGGAGCCTGGGCGGACTCTACCGCATCGGGTCGCTGGTCGGCCTGGCCCTGGTGCTGATCCCGGTTTCGTTCCTTTACCAGCGCTTCCTGACCTCCAGCCCGGCGCCGCACGCCAAATCATCGGAGGCGCCATGAGGCATCTACCGACCCTGATTGGCGCCGCGGTGCTGACGGCGCAGGCGCTCCCGGCGGCGACGTTTCCGACCGAATGGAAGTACGTTCAGTCCGTGCGCGTGGACCGGACCGGGCTGCTCAAACTGAGCGTCCCGTTGGAAACGCTCGACGCCGCCCGGCCGGGGCTCGAAGACCTGCGCCTTTACGACGATGCGGGCCGCGAAATCCCGTTCCGGCTCGAACGGCCGGTCCAGGCGCAAAAGGTCATCCAACCCGCCAAACGGTTCCAGGTCACGCTCGGCGCCGATTCCACGTCGATCACGCTGGAGACCGGGCTCGAGGGTGCGATCGACGGTTTGACGCTGGAAAC
>JAGWYX010001039.1 GCA_018969165.1 Verrucomicrobiota bacterium | reverse complement strand
TTCGAGCGTGGTCGGTAGAGGCAGTTTGAGCGGCGGTTCGCGATGAAACCCCTGGACCGCCAAAAGCTGGGTGTCGTCAACAAAACGCGGAGCAACATCTTCGGCTGGCGCCGCCGGTTCACGCCGGAGTTTATCGACCAGCCTTGAGCGGGGCATGCTTCTCTACTTCGACAACAGCGTTTTGAATCGACCGTTCGACGACCAACGTCAGCCACGCATCTGGCTTGAAACGCTTTCGTTCAGCCTTGTGTTGACGTTGGTTGAAGCAGGCGAGGCCAAACTGATTCGTTCGCCCATCCATGATTTGGAGAATGACCGCAACCCATTCGCCCTTCGGCGGCGATGGGTTGAAAAGTGCCTCCGATTGGCGGCAGCGAGCATTGCGCTCGATGAGTCGATCAAATCCCGGGCGCTTGCGCTGGAGCAAAGCGGCTTCAAAGCGCTCGACGCATTCCACCTCGCTTGCGCTGAAGCCGCCGGCACGGAGAGATTCCTAACTTGCGATGACCGGCTGATTCGACGATATTCGGGCCAGATGATTGTTGAGAGTCCGGTGGCGTTCACCATAAACCTGATGTGAGAGCATGCGTGTGACAGTCCAAAACGAATCCGCGACCACCGCGGAGGCGGTCGAGGTCCTGATGGATCGGTTGCCCGCGTCCAAAGTCGCCCGGCTGCTTTCTTCTTGGCAAATCGGACAAGGCGATTACCTCAAGCTGCGCGACGAATTGTTCGCTGGAGAAACCGTGGACAGCCTCCTGGACAAGGCAAAGACTGCGAACGGCAGCAAGTGACATCATCTGCTTCAAGGTGGAGCGGGCGTCTCGCCGGCCCCGTGGCCCTCGTCTCATGGGAGGTTCCTGCGGCATTCCCGGCTATTACAGCCTGCTCGAAATTCTGGCGGACCGGAAGCATCCGGAACACGCGGACATGAAGGATTGGATCGGCGGTGAATTTGACGCAGCGGCATTCAATTTGGAAAGAGTCAACACCGTGTTGAAAAGGCTGAGAGCGTGAGGGGCATCGCGTCCGGCGTTGTGGCCGCGCGCGAGTGCTCACATCATCAGTGGCATCGGCGCGGCGAGGATCGGCCGGCGCAGGGTTTACGCCCGGGCGCGGGTCTGGTAGTCTGGGTGGGCGGATGAAGACCAGAATCCATCGCCGAGCTTCAGGCGTTGCGGGAAGAAATGGAGCGATGAAGCCTGGACGGCTCCGGCATTCGCCGCCGTCGGCCGGCGAAGCCAGAGGCACGGGCGGCAAATCGCAGCGGTGACAAGCCAGGGCTGTTCTCGTAGGGTTCGGCCGATGCAGAAGCCACCCGAAACATTTTTCAACCGGGATAATTTCGTCCCGGAATTGCTGGCGCTTTTCTCGGACCCGCCCCTCGATCCTCGCCGGATGGTCCGGGTAGCCATCCCGGTCAAGGACCCCGCGCTGACTCCCGGGCGGTACGAGCCGCATGGCGGAGATCGACAGATCATGTCGTTTACGGATGGCGAGGAAGTCTGGCACTGGGAGAAGGATTCGCTGCGAAGCCTTTTTCGCGGCGACAAACAGCCGCCGGTCCTGGGCGATTATCCCGAAGCCTACGGCGACGCGCTCATGCTTTTCGACCTTCACGTCCTGGAAATCAGCACCGCCTTCGGCGACCGGCGGGATGCGGAGATGCTGGAGATCTTCTCCGCATTGCGGCGGCGGCCCGATGGCCG
>JAGWYX010000109.1 GCA_018969165.1 Verrucomicrobiota bacterium | reverse complement strand
CGATTTTGCGGATGCGGTTGTTGCCCTGGTCGGCGATGAAGGCATTGCCGGCCGAATCGAACGCGAGGCCGTTCGGGATCGAGAACAGGGCCTGGCTCAGCGGGCCGTCCGCCCAGCCATTGGTGCTGCCGGTCAGCGTCGTCACCACGCCATTGGTGTCCAGGATGCGGATGCGCTGGCCGCCGGTAGCCGGTCGCTGCAGGTCGCCGCTGACGCTGGACTCGAGCAGCCAGGCGCGGCCCTGGCGGTCGAACTTCAGATCGGTGATGCTGCCATCGAACCGGGCGGTGGTGCGGTAACCGTCCTGGTCCCCGCCGGCGGCGCCGGCGTAGGTGCTGACGATGGCGGGCAGCACCGGGGCTGAATTGGAGTTCACGGGGTCGGTGCCGGCGAGGTATTCCTGGTAATTATCCGCGCCGTCGTGATCGGGATCGGCGTTGGCAGCCGCCTGCGGGTTGTTGACGAAGTTGGTGCCGAAGTACTGGAGCCGCCAGGCGTCCGGGATGCCGTCACCGATAATCGACGGCGGAGCCGTCGCGCCGATGGTGATTTGACGAATGCGGTACTCGTCCCCCACCAGCAGGCTCCCATCGGAGAGCGCCATCACATGTCCGAACTCTTCGAATTCCGCCGTGGACGCTGGACCGTCCAGGTAGCCAATCGTACCGCCGATCGACCAGGCTAAGGTACCGTCGGGTCTAAACTTGTTTAAAGTGTGATTGCCGCCCGTGGAGACGTAAACGTTGTCCGCCGCGTCTACTGAGATATCCTCGTCGTATGTCAGGTTTGAGGCGAACGTACTCACCAAGCCGCTGGCGTCGATTCTGCGGATCGTTCCGTTGGCCCAATCGGCTACATAGAGAATGCCGTCTTTCGTCATCGCGAGGTCGCGCGGTCCGCCGTAAGTCGCACTCAGCCGATTCCCGTCCTGATTGCCGCGCGCACCTGTACCCGAAAACGTGGTGACTTGCCCCTGCGGCGTGATCTGGCGAATCCTGAGGTTGAACCAGTCGCCCACGTACAGGTTGTCATTGGCGTCGATGGCGATGCCGTAGGGGACGTTGAACTGCGCATTCGTACCGACACCGTCTAGATAACCAGCCGATGAGCCCGCAAAAGTGGACACGTTGCCGCTTCGATCTAGTTTCCGGATGCGGGAATTGGCGCGGTCGACCATGAAGAGGTTGCCGGCCGAGTCGAAAACACAACTTTGCAGGAGGCCGAAGCGCGCCACGCTCGCCGGCCCATCGACTAGGCCGGATGGGCCGCCGGCGATCGACGTAATCACGCCGTTTGCATCGATCATCCGCACGCGCTCGCCGCTCGGGCCCGGGTTGGTGTATCCATTGGCACTGGCCTCCAGCAGCCACAAGCGGCCCTGGGCGTCAAACTTCATGTCCGAAATCCCGCCATCAAATTTCGCGTTAGTACGGAAACCATCCTGATAACCGCTGGTCGAGCCAGCGTAGGTGCTCACAACCAACGGAATTCCGCCGTTAGTCGCCGAGGCCGCGTAGAAGAACTGTTGCGGCGATAAGGCCTGATTGGAAATGCGAACCCGATCGATGATCCCGTCAAACGGCCAGCCATCGTTATAGTCTGAACCGACACATAAACGCATAGCCTGTCCGGCCAATGCAAATGTAGGCCCCAGGTTGATGTTCGTTGAACTCCGGGCTTGACCGTCCAGGTATAGGGTGAGGGTTTGGTTCATGTAAACCGCGGCCACGTGGTGCGGCTGACCGTCCAACGGGAACGGAACGGCCAAAGGTCCCACCAAGGGACCCATGCCAATCGAACTCGGATCTGAGCGGTATGCGAGTCCCAGGACATCGGGACCATTCGAGATGAAATCGCCGATCAGGTATCGCCAGCCTGCATTGTTCGTCCCGGGCCTGAACTCCACCTCTAGGGTGAATTGGTTTGGAAAATTGAAATCCGCGCTGTCTTGCGGCCTGAAGCCGCTGCTCGAGGGCAGGCGGATCGAAATGTTCCCCTGAGCGCCGGGGCCGGATTGGACGTAGGTGGGCGAGCCCCAGACGATCGAGCCGTTGTGGCCATTGCCGGAGTCATCCACGATGTTCGTCACCGCCGCGCCCGGCACCCCCTCTTCAAAGGTCCAGTCCGCGACCGTGGCCGCGTGGGCCGAAATTTGCGTTTGGGTAAGAAACGCCGCGACAGAAAAGAGCGCGGCCCATTGGGTAACCAACCTTGGGTTTCTCATGACGAGCTTGGATCATGCCGAATGGCGCGGAAAAGTCAAGTCAACGTTTTTATCTTGCGAAATGCCGCGGATGACGGAAATGTGGTTTCTTATATCGGGGCATCCAACGGTCAGCGGGCCAGACCTCCTGCCGCCTGCGGTGTCGCCCCGAGCTGACAAAACGTGTGGAAAACTATGAGTGACAAAACCCAGTCGTGCCCCTACCCAGGGATTCCGACGACTTCCGACGGGGCCGGTTGCGTGGTGTGGGTCGAGACCAACATCACCACCGGCGCCTGCGCCTACCCGATCACCTCCTCGACCACGATGGGGACCGGGTACCAGACCGAGGTGTCCAACGGCAAAAAGAACCTCTGGGGCGACACCCTGGCCTTCATTCAGCCGGAATCCGAACATTCGGCCGCCTCGACGTGCGAGGGCTTCGCGCTCGCCGGTGGGCGGGTGACCAATTTCACCTCCGGCCAGGGCCTGGTGCTGATGAAAGAGGTCCTCTACACCATCGCCGGCAAACGCCTGCCCGTCGTGTTCCACATCGGCGCCCGCGCCCTGACGAGCCACTCGCTCAATGTCCATGCCGGGCACGATGACGTGATGAGCTGCGCCGATTGCGGCTGGGGTATTCTGTTCGGCCGCAACGCGCAGGAGGCGGGCGACCTGGCCCTGATCGGGCGGCGGGCCGCCGAACGGTCGGAGACGCCGTTCCTGAACGTGCAAGACGGCTTCCTCACCACCCACACGATCGAGAACGTGCGGCTGCCCGAGCTGGAGTTCATGAAGGAATACATCGGGGATCCGTCCGAAAAACTCCGGTGCTACATGGACCCGCGGTTCCCGGTGATGTCCGGCGTCGTCCAGAACCAGGACTCCTACATGAAGGGCAAGATCGCCCAGCGGGATTACTATGATCGGGTGCCCGCGGCGGTGCAGGAGGCGATGGACACCTTCTACCGGCTGACGGGCCGGCGCTACGAGCAGATCGATTGCTACCGGATGGAGGACGCGGAGTACGCCCTGGTGGGCATGGGCGGCCTGATGGAGACGGCCCAAGCCGCCGTCGATTACCTGCGCGAGCAGCGCGGGCTCAAGGTCGGCGGCATTCATGTCACTTGTTTCGCCCCGTTCCCGGCCGTGCAACTGGTGACCGCGTTGCGCGGGGTCAGGGCGGTCACCGTCATCGAGCGGATGGACAATCCGCTGGCCCAGTCCAACCCGCTGGCGCAGGGCATCAAGGCGGCGTTCGCGGACGCGCTGGCCGGCCTGGGCTACGGCTCGAACAGCGAGCTTAGATATCCACCGGTCACGCGGCTGCCGAAGGTCTATTCGTGCTCGGCCGGGTTGGGCTCGCGCGACATCCGCGGCCGGCACCTGATCGCCGTTGTGAACAACATGCTGGCTGAACGCCCGCGCGAGTATTGCGCCGTCGGCATCAAGCACCCGCTGGCCCTGGCGGACGCCGAGGATCCGGACCTGCGGCCGACGGGGGCGTATTCGATGCGCGGCCATTCGGTCGGCGGTTTCGGCTCGGTCACGACCAACAAGCTGATCGCCTCGTTCATCGGCGAGCTGTTCGACCTGCACGTGCAGGCCTACCCCAAATACGGGTCGGAAAAGAAAGGGCTGCCGACGACTTATTACCTGACGGTCGCCGAGAATCACATCCGCACGCACAGCGAGCTGGAGCACGTCGAGTTCATTCCGTTGAACGACGTCAACGCCTTCAACCTGGGCAACCCGCTCAGCGGCCTGGCGGCCAACGGGAGCATCTTCATCCAGAGCGACAAGCTTGAACCGGCCGAGGTCTGGAGCGCGATCCCGCGCTACGGCCAGAAGATCATTCGCAACAAGCACGCGCGGGTGTATTATCTGGACACGGTCAAGATCGCGCGCGAGGTGGCGACCGACGCCGACCTGCAGCAGCGCATGCAGGGGGTCGTGCTGGCGGGTATTTTCATCAAGGCCACCCCGTTTGCGTCGCGGTCGGGGATGGGCGAGGAGGAAATCCTGGCCGGGGTCGAGAAGTACATTCGCAAATACTTTGGCAAACGGGGCGAGAAAGTGGTCCAGGAGAACCTGCGCTGCGTGCGGCTGGGCCTGACCACCGTCAAAGAAATCCCGCGGGAGGTCATCGGGGCGGAGCCGGCGGCGCCCCGGGCCGAACTCGTCGCGACGCACGGCTGAACGGAATCCGGACAACCGGTTCCGAACCTGAACCCAAGAATCCCAGGACAACCTGGGCCTGAAACTATGAGTCAACCTATTGAACCTGCCGTGGCGGTCAAAGCCGCCCCGGATCGCACCAACAAGCTCCCGATCACCCGCGACGTCCTCGACGTGCAGGATTTCAACGAGCGCATTGTCGGGGCCTACAACGACGGCACGGCCGAGTTGGAGTTGCCGGCGGACCACAGCACGGCCCGCTCGCTGATCGCCGCCGGCTCGGCCGCCCTGCGCGATTTCAGCTACATCGCCCCGGAGATTCCGCTGCTGAACAACGAGAACTGCGTTGGCTGCATGGATTGCGTGACCGAGTGTCCCGACACGGCCATTCTGGGCAAGGCGGTGCCCAAATCGGTCCTCGAGGCCGAGTTGGCCAAGATCGCCGACCCGGCCGAGCGCGAGTATTTCGCCAAGCAATTCAGCCAGACGACCAAGTATTGGACGACCTACGAGAAAAAGGGCCAGGAACCGGCTTACTTTGGCATCTTCATCGATCCGACGAAATGCAAAGGGTGCGCCGAGTGCGTCGATGCCTGCGGCAATCACGGCGCGCTGAGCATGCTCATGAAGGACACGCCCGGGTTGAAGCAGTACCAGCGCGCGTTCAACTTTTACAAGCACCTCCCCGAGTCGCCCAAGCAGTACGTCAACGAGAAGCTGCTCAGCGACATGATGCTGGCCGAGCGCTCGCTGCTTTACGTCGGCGGGGCCGGCTCGTGCATGGGTTGCGGGGAGGCGACGGCCATCCGCATGATGCTGGCGGCGACCGGCTTTGTTTATGGGAAGGAAGCCGTGGGCATCGTCAACTCGACCGGGTGCTCGACGGTCTATGCCTCGACCTACCCGTATAACCCCTACCTGGTGCCGTGGACCAATTCGCTGTTCGAGAACGGTCCGGCCGACGCGATGGGGGTGCGCGGGCGGTGGGACCAGATGGGTTGGCGGGACAAGAAACTGTGGGTGATCGGCGGCGACGGCGCGATGCTGGACATCGGGTTCCAGTCCTTGAGCCGGATGCTGGCCTCCGGCATGAACATCAAGGTGCTCGTCCTGGACACCCAGGTTTATTCCAACACGGGCGGCCAGGCCTCGACCGCGTCGTTCAAGGGCCAGAACACCAAGTTCTCCGTGCACGGCAAAGTCATTCAGGGCAAGACGGAGCGCCGGAAGGAGATCGCCCAGATTGCCATGATGCACCCCAACACGTTCGTGGCGCAGACCAGTTGCGCGCTGTCGAACCACTTTTACAAGGCGATCCTGGCTGCCAACGAGTTCGACGGCCCAGCGGTGGTCTCGGTCTATACCACCTGCCAGCCCGAGCACGGCGTTGGCGACAACCTGGCGATGAACCAGTCCAAGCTGGCGGTCGATACCCGCACGTTCCCGGTGTTGATCTACGACCCGCGCAAGGGCGGCAAGCTCTCCGAACGCCTCAGCCTGCAAGGCAATCCCGCGCCCAAAGAGGACTGGTACAAGAACCCGCAAACGGGCGAGGTTTATGACTTCGTCACCTTCGCGCGCACCGAGGGCCGGTTCGCCAAGCAGTTCGACAAGGATGGCAACCCGAGCGAGATCTTGCTGGCGGCGCGCCAGGACCGGCTCGAGAATTGGCGTCTGCTGCAGGAACTGGCGGGCATCATCTGAGACTGGGCATCATCAATTCGGCCTTCCAGCAGGTTGGCATCGACACCGTCACCGGCCTGCGCCATATTGCCCGAATCGGGTTTGACACGGTCGATATTTTCACCGAGGCGCTGGGCCTGCCGCGGGCGGAAATCCGGCGGGTGGCCCGGACCACTGAGCAGCTCGACCTGCCGATCATTTCGCTGCCGGTGGTGGCCGTGGGGTTGATCGACTTCAACGAGCCAGTCCGCGCCTTTCACCTCCAGCGGTGCCAGCGGTTCATCGACTTGGCTCGCGCCTGGGGCGCCCGGAACATCCTGCTGGTGCTGGGTGAATACCTCTGGCAACGCGAGGTCATCGCGCCGACCGCGCAGTGGCAATGGGGTCTGGAGACCTGCCGACGCCTGGGCGATTATGCCGACAAACGCCAGATCGACATCGCGCTGGAATTGGAGCCCTTCCGGCTCAGCCTCCTGAACAACATCGACGCCATGGCCCGGTTCGTTGATGAATGCAACCACTCGCGCGTCCGCGCCAATATCGACATCAGCCACCTGGTCCTCTCCGACTCCAGCCCGGCGGAGGTCCGGAAGCTCAAAGGCCGCGCCATCCACGTGCACCTGAGCGATTGCGACGGCAAGGTGCATGGTGATCTGCCGCCCGGTCGCGGCGTGGTGAAGTTCGCGCCCTATCTGCAGGCGATCAAGGAACTGCGGATCGACGGGGCGATTTCGATCGAACTCGAGTATGCGCCGGACCCGAAGCGGATTGTCGCGTGGGTCGAGGAGGCCTTCCGCGAGACCGCGCGCCTGATGGAATTGGTCGGGCTGCGCGACTGACGGGCATTACTCGCGGCCGGGGGTTTGAGCGCTCGAGGCGCGCGCCAAGCAGGCCTGGACGCCGGCGACGGAGAAGCCATGCAGCTTGACCAACTTGTGGCGGGAGGTGTGGCCCCGGAGCAATTCGACCCGGCGGCGCGGGCAGTCGAGGACCTCCGCCAGCAGCCGGACCAGGGCTTCGTTGGCCGCGGCATCCACGGGCGGGGCGCTGACTTTGACCCGCAATTCGCCGCCCAGCGTAGCACCGACCGCGGTGACGGCGGCGCGGGGTTGCAGTTTGACGCTCAGCAGCACACTGTCGCCTTGCGCGCGCAGGCAGCCCGCCGATGCCGTCGCCGGCTTCACAAGCAAGAAGCTGTCCGTACTCCGCTCCGGCCCACCGCAGCCCCGCTGGCGCGCTAGGCCTTGACCAGCTTGGCCCGGTGGGTTTTGAGGTAGGCCTCGATCTCTTCGCGCCGGCTCATCTTGACCGGGGCGCCCTTGGGTTTCATGCCGCGCCAGAGCCGATAATGGGTTAAACGCTTGCCCAGCTCGACGATTTCAAGCTGGACATTATCGATCTGCCACTGCTGGCCTTTTTCCAAGGGCTTGAAGGCGGTCCGTTTTTTCAATTTCATAGTCGCTACTGACTCCTATCATAAACCATGGCACGGCATTTGTCCCAGTAAAAGATAGACGTTGGCGGACCAAAACTGTTCAATCAAAGGTCATGACCACACTGCGGCCGTTTTCGTCTCCATGAAGCCGTTGCCACCGCCGGATTGCTTTCATTTGTCGGCGGCCGTGGGTTGGCTGGAGTTGGGCAATCCGCGGGAAGCGCGAGCCGAGCTGGAGGCGATCGCGCTGGAGCGGCGAGGCCATCCGGACGTCCTGGAGGTGCGGTGGCAGGTCGAAGCCCGGAGCGGGCAATGGGAGCGCTGCCGCGAGTTGGCCGGGGTGCTCGTGGCCCAGGCCCCGGAGCGGCCGAGCACGTGGGTGCTCCAGGCCTATGCCCTGCGCCGCGCCGCCGGCGGGGGATTGCGACCGGCCTGGGACGCCTTGCGACCGGCCGCCGAGAGATTTCCACAGGAAGCCATCATTCCCTACAACCTGGCCTGTTATGCTTGCCAGATGGGCCAGCCGGGCGAGGCCTGGAGCTGGTTGAAGCGCGCCCTCAAACTGGGCGACGCCCGCCAAATCAAGGCCATGGCGCTGGAGGATCCCGACTTGGAACCGCTCCGCTCCAAGTTACGGACCGAACGCGGGTCATCGTCGGATTCCGCGCTTTGACAAACCCGGCTCGGAGCGGGATATTAAGCCTATGAAAATCCTCTGCGGCGTTTTATTGGTTCTGACCCTTGGTCTCAGCGCCGCCAGAGCACAGACGAACGCGGTGCCGACCTCCGGTTCTGAAGTCAGATCGACCCGGCCGAAACTGGATCGAGCCTTCATGGAGATGCCGATTGCCCAGGCCGCCTCCACTGTGCAGCGGAGGAAGGCCCGCTTTGGTGGTTTTCTGGCTGATCTGGCCCGTTCCCGGCATCCGCTCCAAATGGTGGACCCGTTCCGTCCCGAGAACGCGGGTCCGGAGCTCAATAACGTGTTCCACAACCTGCGGACCGGTCGGGCGCAGGGCATCGCGCTGATCTCGATCAGGTTCTAACCAGGCGTCAGGACTTTGATCGCCCCTGGTTTGACCTCGAAACTTGCCGGTGTGCGACCCACGCGGTCGCCATCGACTTGGACGCCCGCGGCGGGATCGGCGGTGACGGAGACGGTCATTCCCTCCAGGTAGCGCAGCTTGGGATGGCCGAGGTGGACCCCGGTGCGCAGCTTGGGAAAGTACCACAGCGCCTCGGCGCTGCTTAACGCCTCCACCACGCTGACGTTCAGCCTGCCGTCATCCGGCCGCGCGCCGGGCGACAGCCGCATGACCCCGCCGCCGGCATATTCGGTGTTACCGGCGCAAACCAGGAACATCTTCCCGGTGAACTCCCGGCCG
>JAGWYX010001038.1 GCA_018969165.1 Verrucomicrobiota bacterium | reverse complement strand
ATGCCGTGCCGACGCGCTGCGAGTTGAGGACAACTCGCGGTCCAAATCCGCTGGTGATCGGTGCTTCGACTCCGCTTTTTTTTATCGCCAGGGCCGACCTGCCGGCTAATCATAGCGTGGTCATTATCGCGTGAAGAATCGTGGGCTTAGTCTGGTCGCGCCTCGGGTTACTCCCGTGCTGGACCCGTTCTTTCGTCCGGCCGCCCTGGCCAATCGGCATTACCGCCAGCAAGTCCAGGCCGCCAATGCCGCGATCGCGGTCGAGCTTGGCCTGGAGCAGTCCGACGGTTCGGTGTCGCGCTTCGCGACCCACCTGTTCCGCGAGGACCATCCGCTGGCCGAAGGCAATTTCGTCTATGTCGAGCGCCTGTTGAAGTTCCTGCTGTGGTCGCGAGGCGGGTTTCGAGTTTATTTGGCCGGTCCCAAGCCGCTGGCCGAGCAACTCCAGCACCATTACCAGCACATTTCGACCGGCCTCTTCGACGCCCGGCTCATGGGGGAGCGGATTCACGAACGGCCCTTCGAGGTCGTCCACTGCGCCGCCGGGGACATCCCGCCCGCCCGGGTCAGCAGCGCCCCGCTCGGTCGCCACCTCGAAGGTTGCCGCATCGGGTTCGACCTCGGCGGGAGCGACCGCAAGGTGGCCGCGGTCATCGACGGCAAGCCGGTCTTCAGCGAGGAAGTGGCCTGGGACCCCACGCCGCAAAGTGATCCGCAGTGGCACTTTGACCAGATCATGGACTCGATTCAGCGCGCGGCCGGGCATCTGCCGCGGGTGGATGCGGTGGGCGGCAGCGCGGCGGGGGTGTACGTCAACAACCGTGTCAAGGTCGCCTCGCTGTTCCGCGGCGTGCCGCCGGAGGTGTTCAACCGGCGGGTCAAAGACCTGTTTCTCGAACTGAAGGTCGCGCTGGGCAACGTGCCGTTCGAGGTGGTCAACGACGGCGAGGTGACGGCGCTGGCCGGGTCGATGGCGCTGGGCGCCAACGCGGTGCTGGGCATCGCCCTGGGCACCAGCATGGCGGGGGGCTACGTCACCCCCGACGGCAAGATCACCTCCTGGCTCAACGAGCTGGCCTTCGCCCCGGTGGATTACCAGCCGCGCGCGCCGGTCGATGAATGGTCGGGTGATTACGGGTGCGGCGTGCAGTATTTTTCGCAGCAGGCGGTCGGCCGGTTGCTGGCCGTGGCGGGAATCGAGCTGGACCCGGCCCTGCCGCTGCCCGAGAAGCTCAAGCACGTCCAGGGCCTGATGCTCGAGGAAGATTACCGCGCCCAGAAAATCTACCACACCATCGGCACTTACCTCGGTTACGCGCTGGCCCATTACGCCGACTTTTACGAGTTCCGCCACGTGCTGATCCTGGGCCGCGTCACCTCCGGCCCGGGTGGCAACCTGATCATCGATGTGGCGCGCGAGGTCCTGGCGGTCGATTTCCCCGAGGTATCCACCCGGATCACCTTTCATGTCCCGGACGAAAAGGACAAGCGCCACGGCCAGGCGATCGCCGCCGCGAGCCTGCCGGCCTTGCAGCGATGACCCTATGAACCCCTACGCTCAACTGGTCGCCGAATACGCCCGCTTTGCGCGCGAAGGCAAAACGTATCCGCTCGGCGGGTTCCCCCCCACGGGGGTCCCCAAGCCCCGGCCCGACGCGCCGAAGGCGTTGCTCTTTTCGCCGCATCCGGACGACGAATGCATCATCGGCGCGCTGGCGT
>JAGWYX010001037.1 GCA_018969165.1 Verrucomicrobiota bacterium | reverse complement strand
GGGTCAGGAGATAAACCAGCCACGAGAAGGACTCGACGCTGGCGACGCGAAAGGCCGGCTGCCGGCCAATCAGGCCGTGCACGACCAGCGCGCCAATCACGGCGGCCAGGAGCACGCTGCCGAGGATGCGGCTGTTCAAGTCCTCGACGATTTCCTCGAGGGCGAAGGTGACGGCGGCGATGGGGGTATTGAAGGCGGCGGCCAGGCCGGCGGCCGCGCCCGCGGCGGCGGCTTCGCGGCGGTTCTGTTTTGGTTCGCCGAGACAGCCGGCGAGATTGGAAGCCAGGCCGCCCGCGAAGTGAACGCTCGGACCTTCACGGCCGAGGCTGCAACCGCCGCCAATGCTCAGGATGCCGGCGACGAACTTGACCCACACGACGCGCCAGGTGACGAAGCCGAAATCTTTCCAGAACGCGAGTTTGAGCTGGGGGATGCCGCTGCCCGAGGCCTCACGGCAGAAGCGGCTGAGGAGAAAGCCGACGAGCAGCGAGGTGGAGAGGATGACCGCGAAGCTACCAGCCAGAAACCAGGGCTTGGACCGTGGGGCCAGCGCCAGGAAAGTCTCACGGTAGAGGACGTTGATGCCGACCTGGAAGGCCACGGCGGCGACGCCGGCCGCCAGGCCGTAGAGGCCGGTAGCCAGGAGGGCCCGGGTTTTGGAGGGCAGTTTCCGCAAATACTGCGCGAAATGAGACACGGCAAGGGATTCTTGGCCAAGCGGCTCGTATTGCAAGCTTTGGGCCAAAAATATTCATCCCCACGGCGCGGGGACAAAGCGTGGGGTTGAGGCGACCAGAGAGGATAGCGGATGGAAGCCACCGATCGGATGATCAGCGACTAAAGCTGGTCGGCGAAGGCCTTGACGAGGGAATCGATCCAACTGGCGGGGACGGGTTGCTTGAGTTCGCGGGACTGGGCGAAATCGGCCTCGAAGAGCTCGCGTTTGAGGCGGTCCACGGAGGCCGGGTTGGAGAAGGCGACGTCCAATTCCTGGCAGACGCGCAGGCTCATCTTGTTGAGGTTGGCGGAGCCGACGCAGGCCCAGCCGTCGTAGATGGCGGCCTTGACGTGGGTCATGCGCGGGTAGGTGAACACGCGAATGCCGTTCCGGATCATGTCGTTGGCCATGACCAGATTGCTGGTTTGCATGATGCCGATGTCGCTTTCGGCCGGGAGCACGACTCGCACGTCCACGCCGCGGCGCCGCGCGCGGATCAGTTCGCGCAGGAGGGTGTCGTCGTCGAAGTAGGCGTTCTCAATGTAGATGTAGCGGCGGGCGCGGCGGATGGCTTCGAGCTGGGCGCGGTAGATCTGGTTGCGGCCGGTCTCGGTGTGGAGCGGACGGATGTCGATGCCGTCGGCGACCTCGATTTTGCGGGCGGCGGTCTGGCCGAAAGCGGTGACCCAGGCGTAGGCGAAATCACCCAACGGCCCGGCATGGGCCCAGGCCTTGCGAAAGTCCTTTTCGAGCCGGCCGGCGATCGGGCCGGTCAAGCCGACCATCAGGTCGTGCCACTCGTAACGGTATTCGCGGCCGATGTTCATCCCGCCCACGAAGGCCTGGCGACGGTCGATGATGATGAATTTGCGGTGGTCGGCGGTGAGCCAGGGGTTCAACGCGCTGCGGACGCGCACCCGCGACCCGGCTCGCAGGTAGGACTTGATACTGCCCGGCGGCTGAAAGTCAGGCGGCATGGGCGAATGCGGCAGTTTGTCGGCG
>JAGWYX010000108.1 GCA_018969165.1 Verrucomicrobiota bacterium | reverse complement strand
GGAGGGTGGCGCCGCTTTTGGCTGCTGGCGTTGTTGCGCGACCGGTCGAGTATCGCTGGGATACACTCCCGGTCTGGCGCCTAGCCAGAAGCCAAAAGCGACGCCACAAACTGTATTCTATCCCGGGGTCTGGTCAGTGCGTCGGCTGCTACGGAAAGGGTCGGCGTCCATGTCCCCAGGCGCGAGATTCGTGTTCGGGGCATCCCCGGCCCTCTCCCCCGCTGCGAGCGGAGGAGCGGGTGCCCGCAGGGCGGGAGAGGAGGTGCCTCAGTTCACGGTCCCATTTTATGGGCCAATGCGAAAGGCACCCTGCCATGAACCGGTCTATCCTTCTCTCTTCCCATGAATCGGACCGCGGGTTGTCCTCAACCCGCAGCGGCCCGGCACGCGCTGCGGCTTGGGACAAGCCACGGTCCGATCACGCGCGGTTCGTGGTCCCAGTGCGTGTGCCAGTGGGGAAGGGGGCTTCCCGTGCACTGGCCCGCCTCGACCGGGAGAGACCGCGTGTCGCGGTCCAACAATTGGTGGACGGCAGCATGCCGTCCCTCTCGCTATGCGGCCCGGTCACCGAAGGAACTCGGGCTGAAGCCTGCGGCCACAGGCCGGGGCGACCGCGGTTGCGCCGAATTCCCGCACTCAGCGCTGCCGCACGTCGTAGCAGAGCAACACGTCCTGGTCGCGCAGATACAAGCGGCCGCCCGTCACTACCGGGTGTGGCCAACTGTTCTTGTCGCTCCGATCGGGCTGATCAAAGCGGCCTTTCTCCTGGTACCCCGCCGGGGTCGCGACGATGAGGGCGACGGTTCCGGGACCGCCTTCCGACCGCAGATAGAAATGGCCGTCGGCAAAGGTCAGCGAGCCTTTGCCGAGTTTCTCGCGCTCGGACCAGGTCATTTTGCCGGTCTTGAATTCCTGGCAGACCCAGCCTTTGCCGTCCGAATAACCGTAGAGATCATCGCCGACGAGCACCACGCCGCCGTGGTGGTTGCTCATGACCTTGTTGGCATACACCGGCTCCGCTTTGAACGGACCGCCGTTGGCTGAAATCCCGAACAGGTTGCAACCCACGCCGTAGCCCGAGGAGACATAGACCTGGTTGTCGTGGAAGATCGGCGTGGGAATCACCGCGGTTCGGCCGACGCGCGGGGCGCGCCAGAGCAACTTGCCGTCGGCGGCCGCCACGCCCGCCACGCTGGCGTCCGTCAATTGGATGTATTGCCGCACGCCGCCGATCTCGGCGATGATGAGCGAGCAGTAGGCGGCGTTGTCGGTAAAATCCTTCGTGCGCCACGCGACGGCGCCGGTCTTTTTGTCGAGGGCGACGATCGTGCCTTGCGGCCCGCCGGGCGTGCAGATCACGTGATCGCCGTCCACCAGCGGGGATTCGGCGTAGCCCCAACCGGACATCATTTTCCCGCCGAAATCGGTTTCGAGATTCTTGTGCCATTCCACCGTGCCGCTCGCGGTGTCCACGCACACCAGGTCGCCAAATTGTCCCAGGGCAAAAATCAGTTCGCCATCCACCGTGGGCGTGCAGCGTGGACCTTCGTAGCCGCCGCCGCCGCCGGGTTGGCCCACCTTCGCTTTCCAGAGCAGTCTGCCGTCCGGTTCATTCAAGGCGAAGAGGTAACTCGACCCTGGCCCATCGCCCATGGTGTAGATCCGGCCGGCGGCGACCGAGACGCCGGCATAGCCGGGGCCGAGCCCGGTTATTTTCCAAGCTAACGGCGGTCCGCCGGCGGGCCATTCCTTGAGCAAGCCGGTGTCGGTGGAATGATCATCCCGGTTGGCGCCCCGCCACTGGGGCCAATTGCCGTCCGCGGCGTGGGCAGGCAGCGCGAGGGCGAGCGCGACGATGAGGAAACCTGAGAAGAAAGGCAGACGCAGCATAACGTTTGTTCAATTGCCGCGATTGGTTATCGGATTGTCCGGCCGGACGCAATGCGAAAAAGGCTGGAGACGCGGACCTGCGAAGGCTGTAGTGGGCGATTATTACGGTTGCGGCTTGGCCCAGGTCATGGGGGAGACCTTCTTGATGGTAGCCACGACTTTGCCGCTGGCATCCAGCAGATCGATTTCGACGGTATCGGCCTTGAGCAGCGCGGTGGGGCTCGGGGCGTTGGGCTTGACCGACACGGCCATCATCTGCAGCCCGCGACCGGCGGCGAGCTTCTGGTCCTCGCAGGCGAACCAGTCAGCGCTGGCCGGGTTGGCCGAATCGTAGAGGCGCAGCCGCATCTTGCCCGGGCCGCCGGCCAGGTTGTAGTGGACGGTGGCGAAGCCGCTGTAGAGATCGTTCTGCTTGAAACTGTCCAGCTCCATCGAACTGCCGGCGCCGGTCGCCGCGGTCGCCGTGACGGCGCCTGAGTTGCGCCAGGTCAGGAGCATGGTGGCGATAAACAAATAGGCCCGCTTGGTCACGTCCGCGTCGGTCAGGTAAACCAGCAATTGATCGGTGGCAAAGCTGCCCAGCGATCCCACGCCGGCGGGCGGCTGGAACTTCACCGGGAACAGGGCAAAATTGCGGCGCGAGCGGCCGATCGGCACCAGCGACGAATGAAAGTAACCGCGGACGGAGGGATCTCCTGACCGGGCGACATCCACGCCCAACTCCGGCCTGGGTCCCAGGTTGTCCCGGTATTCAAACTCGACGCCGATGGTCATCTGGCTTCGATCCAGGCTGCGATTGACGATATCGACGTTGGTAATCTTGGAGCGCATGTCCCTGGCCAGCGTGATCCCTTCGGTCGCGGGAGCCGGGTTCGCCGGCGGCCTTTGGACAGCGGCTGCTTCCCGGACCGCGGACGAAGCTTGTGTGGTCGCCGCCGCCGTTGGGGCCGCCAGCCGTGCCGCTTCTGTCGGCTGAGTCGCCGCCTTTTCCCTTGCCTCGGCTTGCCGCTGCTCCTCGGCTAGACGCTTGGCTTCGGCCTCCGCCTTGGCCTGTGCCGCCTCACGGACCTTTTCGTCCGCGATCTCCTTTTGTTCCGCCACCCGTTTTTCTTCGGCGAGCCGCTTGGCCTCCGCTTCGGCCTTGAGTCGAGCTTCTTCGCGGGCCTTGGCTTCCGCCTGGGCCTTTTCCTCCGCGGCGAGACGGGCCTTTTCCTCCGCCTCAGCCTTGAGGCGGGCCGTTTCGCGGATTTTGGCCTCGGCCTTGGCCTTTTCGTCCGCGCGTCGTTTCTCTTCGGCGAGTCGTTTGGCTTCCGCCTCTGCCTTACGCTCCGCGGTTTCGCGGGCTTTCGCCTCGGCGAGGAGCCGGGCCTTTTCCTCCTCTTCGGCGGCGGCTTTGGCCTTCTCTTCGGCCTTGGCCTTCTCCTGCGCCAGCCGTTTCGCCTCGGCTTCGGCCTTCAACCGGGCCTTCTCACGGGCGTCGGCCTCAGCCTTGGCTTTGGTCTCAGCTTTACGACGGGCCTTCTCCTCCGCCTCGGCCTTGAGCCGGGCTTCCTTGCGTGCCTTGGCCTCGGCCCTGGCCTGCTCCTCCGCGGCCCGCTTTTCTCCGGCCAGTTTCTTGGCCTCGGCTTCCGCTCCCACTCGCGCCGCCTCACGCGCCTTGGCTTGGGCTTGGGCCTTCTCCTTGGCCACCCGCTGTTCCTCGGCCAGGCGTTGCTTCTCGGCGACGGCTTGCTGCCGTTTGGCCTCCGCGGCCGCCACCTCGGCCTTCGCCTTTTCCTCGGTGGCGCGGTGGCGGGCTTCCTGTTGGGTGCGTTCTTCGGCGCGGCGGCGCGCCTGCGCTTGATTCTCCGCACCGGGCACCACCGCCACGGATGGTGTGGGTGCGGCCTGGGCCGGTTGCGCATTCGGGCTGCCCCAGGTAATCATCTTGAGCATAACCGCCCCCCCCACGATGGCTGTCCCGGCCTGGTTCAGAAACAACAGCCGGATACGGTCGGAGGTGAACTGCGGTGGAACACCGGCTTCGTCATTGAAGTATTTCACTTTGACCGAGACGATGCCTTTACCCTGGCCGACGCTTACCGGGTCGCAACCGAACCAACCGGATACGCCCTTCTGGTTGCGCTTCTCGATCACGGGCACCAGCATCGCGCTGGGACCGGCAAAGCCGTCGTAAGTGTAATTCATGGACAGCTCGACTTCGGTGCCGTCGGAGGACTGCCGAACCACGCGCAGGTTGGTGACCGCGCTGCCCGGCGTGGGCTTGAGCGCGCTTTCGGAAGGGACGAAGACCGGTTGAGCGAGCAATGGCCCGAAGCCAAGCTGCGCGGTCAGCAACCAGGCGAAGGCGGGTAGCAATCGTTTCATGGCCTGGAAAAGTCCGAACTCGATCTCACTGAGGATACCTTGCGTCAGACCGATGTCAAAGCGCAATACGGCCTTTGCCCCAGGCCAGGGTTTACAAAAAGCGGCGTAATCGGAGCAGGGGTGAGGTGACCGGCGCGCGGGGGTCAGCCTGATTCGCTCGGGCGCCAGGGTTCGATTCGGCGATTGAGCGGGCGGAATCGGCATGCTAGGGTCCTGGGGATGCCATTTTACGAGTACGAACTGTGCGCGGGCGAATGCAAGGTGTGCGGCGGACGCTTCACCCTGCGGCGGCCGATCACCGCCCCCGAGTTGACCCACTGCCCGGCGTGCAAGAAACCGGTGCGGAGACTGATTTCCTCCTTCAACTCGCCGGTGAAGCTCAAGCCTGTCTCGGTTTCCGACGCCAAGCGGGCCGGGTTCACGGTCCTGAAACGGATTGGCAAGGGCGAATACGAGCGGCAATGAGCCATTTCAGGCATTGCCTCCAGGCGGGTGGTTCGCATACGGTCCTCGGCTTGTGACTGAAACCGTTGCCCGTCGCCCTGTCCGCGTCGGCCTGATCGCCCTTGGCTGCGCCAAGAACCTGGTTGATGCCGAGATCATGCTCGGGTCACTGGCACGCGCTGGGATGGAAATCACCAACGATGCCGCGCTGGCCGACGTGCTGATCGTCAATACCTGTTCCTTCGTCGAATCGGCTCAGCAAGAAAGCGTCGATACCATCCTGGAGACGGCCGCCTTGCGCCAGGCCAGGAACCTCGGCCAGGGGCTGATTGTCGCCGGCTGTCTCCCGCAGCGGTTTCGCGACGAATTGCCCAAGCTCCTTCCCGAGGTGGACGCCTTCATGGGCATCGACCAGGTGGCCGACACCTCGCGAATCGTCCGCGAGGCGCTCGCCCGCCGGGCAGCGAAACTCCACGCCGAGGGGCACGGTCCAAAGTCCAGAGTCCAAAGTCCGAAGTCCAAAGGTCAACCGCCGGCGTCGGAGCCCCCGATTCCGCACTCCGCATTGCGCGATCCGCATTCGGCCGCTCCTTTGGTCGAGGTTGATCGCCGCCCGGCATACATCCCGGACTATGCCACGCCGCGGTTTCGGCTGACCCCGCGACATTTCGCTTACGTCAAGATCGCCGAGGGCTGCAATCATCCCTGCAGTTTCTGCATCATCCCGCGGATGCGCGGCTCGCATCGGAGCCGGGCGCAGGCGGACGTGGTGGCCGAAGCGCAGCGCCTGCTGGCCGAGGGCGTCAAAGAACTCAACCTGATCTCGCAGGACACGACTTATTACGGGCTGGACTTGCGTCCGGACCACACGCGGGCCATCGCCTCTCCGGAACGGTTCTCGGCCGCGGCGCTGGGCCTGCCGGCCGGGGCGACGACCCTGTGCACGCTGCTGCGGGAATTGAACGCTCTGCGGGGCGAGTTCTGGATTCGCCTGCTTTACACCCATCCGGCCCATTGGACCGACGATTTGATTCGGACGATCGCCGCTTGTCCGAAGGTGGCTCGCTACGCCGATATCCCGCTGCAGCACATCCACCCGGCCATGCTCGAGCGGATGCGACGCGAAACCTCGCGCGACTACATCGTGGACCTGCTGGCCCGCATCCGCGCCGGGATTCCCGGGATCACCCTACGCACCACCTTCATCGTCGGCTTTCCGGGCGAGACCGAGGAGTATTTTCAAACCCTGCTCGAGTTCATCGGTGACACCCGGTTCGAGCGGCTCGGGGTGTTCGCCTATTCGCACGAGGCGGGCACGCGCAGCGCGGCGATGGCCAACCAGGTCCCGGAGCGGACCAAACGCCGGCGGCGCGACCTGGTCATGGCGGCGCAACGCAGCGTGGCTCGGACCGTCGCGGCCGCCTGTGTCGGCCACACGCTCCGGGTGCTGGTGGAAAGGCCAGCCGCCGCCGCCGAGTTGCGGAACGCCTGCGTGCAATCGTGGGAACACGGGTTGGTCCGCGCGTCCGCGGATCACCCCGGCCGGCTGCGCGGCCGGTTCGTCCAGGCGCGGAGTCAGGCCGACGCGCCGGAGATCGATGGGCGCCTCTACGTTCACGGCGAACTGCCCCCGGGCGGCTTCGCCTCGGTCCGGGTGGTGGGCCACACCGACTACGACCTGCTGGCGGAACCGGCCTGAGCCGCGCGACATTTTTGAGTTTAAATCCACGCCAGGTTCTGCTAAGGACTTGCCGCGTTCGCCAACCGGATGAACCTGCCGAATAAACTGACCCTCTCCCGCTTTGCGCTCACGGTCGCATTCCTGGTCGTCATTTACTGGGAATTCCCCGCCAACGAAACCGTCGCCCTGGTCGTGTTCATCCTCGCCAGCATGACGGACATGCTCGACGGCCGGATCGCGCGCCGCGACAGAGTCGTCACCAACTTCGGCATCCTGATGGACCCGCTGGCCGACAAAGTGTTGATCTGCTCGGCGTTCATCGCGTTTGTGGGCCTGAAGCTGATGCCGGCCTGGATGGTGGTCATCATTGTCGCGCGCGAGCTGGCGATCACCGGGCTGCGCCTGCTGGCGGCTTCCAAGCAGGTGGTCCTGGCCGCCGAAGGCTACGGCAAACATAAAACCGTCTCCCAAATCGTCGCCATCATCGCCATCCTCGTCCTCATCAGCTACGAGCAATGGGGCCCGCCCGGGCGGGCCGTGTTCGGACTGGAACTGTTCGGACACCCGTGGCTGACTTGGTTCGTCGAGTTGGCCAAATGGGTGGCGGTCGTGCTCACCTTTCTGTCCGGCGCGATCTATCTGTGGCGCAACCGGGCGTTGTACCTGAACGACGTTTGAGCGGTTCCCGCCCAACCGATCCGGCGCCGCGCCCGCGACTTGAACTCTGGCTGGCGCAAGGTCTCGGCCTTGGCCGGCTGCCGTGCGCCCCGGGGACCTGGGGCTCGTTGGCCGGGCTGGGGTGGTTCGCGCTGCTCTCGGCGACGGCCAGCTTCTGGGCCTACCTGGCGGGCGTGATCGGAGGATTCCTCTGCGCGGTTTGGCTCTGCGGCGTCGCCGCTGAGAGCCTGGGACACCCCGATCCGCCCTCGGTCGTGTTGGACGAAATCGTGGCCGTGCCCGTTTGCTTTGTTGTCTGGATCGGCATGGCCGTCGGCGCTCGCGGCCACTGGCCGCCACCGGGATTCTGCTTCGGGTCCGGGAATTGGCTTCCCACCCTCGGGATCCTGGTTCTGTTTCGCCTCTTCGACGTCGTCAAACCGTGGCCGGTCCGTCAAAGTCAGGCCTTGCCCCGCGGTTGGGGGATCGCCATCGACGACACCCTGGCGGCGCTCTACGTCAATCTGGTGGTCGGTGTCGTGGCACTCCTCCACCACTGGCTGGTGACCGGGCACCGGCAGACCGGGATTTCTTGAACTGCGCCCCGCGCGGGGGGATCAACCCGAAAGTCCGCGAACGGCCTCCAGGGGGGACCTGGGGTCCAGGCGAGGCCGCGTTAGCCGTACTTACGCGTGAGCCGCTGGTGGTCGTAGGCCCGCCGTTGCGCGGGGCTCATGCGGTCGAAATCCGGCGCCCCGTTGGGCAGCACCGGCCATTCCTTGGCTGCCGTTGCCGCCGACGTGAGCGGGCTCTGACCTGCGTTTTGGCCGGACGCAGCCGCGGTAGCGGCGAGTGGATTATTTTGGACCGAAACGGTCGCGCGCGCGCCGCCATAGCTCATCGTCATGTCGGTCAATGCCAGGTCCCGCTCGAGCGGCAATTTCGGTTTGATCACGCGTGTCTGCAGGACGACATGGTAGTCGCGCACCGCTTCCTCGGGCGAGATCCGGCCGTCCACGATCAATCTGAGCATTTCGATGAACGCGAGTTGATGCTCGGCGTGATTGATCTTGCGACCGAATAGCGCGACGCGCGCTCCGTATTTCTGGGCGTCATGGATCAACTTGAAAGCGTCATAGGTCGTGCCGGCGCCGCCGCCCAGGATGCCGACCACCAGGTTGGGATCATACTGGGCCAACTCCTCGAGCGACCGGGGTCCGTGATAAACGATCTTCAGGAACAACGGCCGCCCCGATTCCGGCACCCCCGCCAAACTGCGGATGATGCTGTCGTTGACGAATTCGCCGAGCTTCTCCGGCGGAATACCGGTGGGGACGTTCGGGTCAAACACCTCGAGGAAGTAACGGAACTTCTTGCGTTCGGCCTCCTCGCGAAATTCCTTGAAGGTTTGAAGCGTCGCGCGGTCCTGGGCCAGTTGATTGACGAACGTCATCGAGTAAAGCCCCAGGTTCGCGCCGGGAAAACCGTCGGCGCTCCGGTCGCACTCGAGCTTGCCGCACTGAATCTGGTCGATGGTGGCGGTGCGGAACGGTTGGGCCGGTTCCTGGGCGTAACGCCCGTGGCGCACCACCCAGATGTCCGTCGTGTCGTTGGCCCGGGCGGCCGGCGTCACGTGCGAGCCGCGGAACAATCCTTCCTTGATCGCCAGTTGCTCGGTCACCGACGCCGACATCAGCAGGATGTCCACGACGCCCTGGCGGACGATCTCGCGGATAATATCCAGGAACTCGGGGAGGTTGCGGTAGCCGAACTCCGGCCGCGTCCAGACCTCGGGTGAGAACTGGGCGGGACGGGACCCCGCCGCCGCGAGGTAGGACCGCGGCCCGGTCGCCGCCACGCCAAAGGCCATGTC
>JAGWYX010000107.1 GCA_018969165.1 Verrucomicrobiota bacterium | reverse complement strand
CGGGTTCAGCGGTCTTGGGCGGTTCGGTTGCGGCGGGGGTGGATTCCGGTTTCTGAATCAGGTCCGCCGCCACGTAGGCGTAGGTGTTGGTGGGTGTCTCAATTTCCATCCAGTCATCCACGACGCGAATCTCTTTGACGACGTCGCCTTGGGCGAGGCGGCCGACGACGCTATAATTTTCGCCGGCACCGGCCCGGACGTTGAGGCGCTTGACTTTGACCGTCTTGTTGGTGGGATCGATGAAGCTGGCGTTGACCCACAGCGGGGTATTTTCCGGCATCTTGATCTTGGCCCATTTGGCGGGCTCACCCGGTTTGGGTTTCGCGGTGGGGATTTCCTCGAGGACGGTCACGGTTTCGCCGCGTTTAAGCTGGGTAACGACCTCGCCGAACGTGGAGGGTTTGCCGCGGACATTGACGCGTTCGGCCTGGACGACGGCGGTTTCATCGGCCTGCGCGGCCAGGAGGGTGCAGGCCGTCGCTCCCGCCATCCACCAAGCCCGCCAGTGATGCTGATTCATAGCTGGTGCAGTAGAGAGTTTATCTCGGGTTCTGTCAATGTCCGCCATTTGCCGACGGGCAGTTCGCCGAGTTTGATCGGACCAATCTGGGTGCGGCGCAGCCGGGTGACCTTCAGCCCCTGACTTGCCAGGAGCCGACGCACCTCGCGGTTGCGGCCTTCGGTCAAGACCAATTCGATCTCGCTCCGCGAGTGGTTCGCCGAGCGCAGCCGGGCATCGGCGGCGCGGAGCAACTCCCCGTCCAGTGACACGCCGCGCAGCAACAGGCGCAGCGATTCCGGGGCGACGCGGCCCTGGACCTCGGCGAGGTAGCGTTTGCGCACCCCGTAGCGCGGGTGAGTCAGGCGCAGGCAAAACTCCCCGTCGTTGGTCACGAAGAGCAGCCCTTCGCTTTCGTAGTCGAGCCGGCCGACCGGGTAAAGCCCGCGCCACTCGGCCGGCAGCAGGTCGGCGACCAGGCTGCGCTGCCGCGCATCGCGGCACGCGCAGAGGTAACCCCGGGGCTTGTGGACGGCCAGGTAGCGTTTGCGCCGGGAGCGCAGCGGCACGCCATCGCAGGTGACCCGGTCCTGCTCCGAATCCACCTGGGTGCCCAATTGCCGGACCGGGGTGCCGTTGACCGCGATGCGACCGGCGACGATTAACCGTTCGCTGGCGCGCCGCGAGGCCACACCCGCGTCCGCCACGAGTTTTTGCAGACGCACGCGCACAAAAATTGCCGGCGGCCCGGCCGACGAAATTCGGCGGCGCCGGGTCGGTTGCGGGTCACTCCGGTTTGGTTTTGGGCAAGCCGGTGACGCGGCTGTTTTCCTTCCATTGCCCGCGTTTCTTGAGCAATTCGACCCGTTCGAATCGTTTCAACACATTGCGCTTGGCGCCCAGGGCGCTGGCGGCGCGGAGACTGCGATGCTGCGACATAACTTAATCTGGACCGAATCAATCGTTAATCAGCCCTGATTGGTACCACGCCGGCGCGTAATTGCCAACGGCTAAATTCGGAGCGATTGCACCCGGAAATTTGCTTGCGCCTCAGCGTCGATGCCCTGACGATGCAACGCGAGTCTATGGCCGCAAAGTCCCAGAGTACGCCGCGGGCGGTGAAAACGCGCGCCGCCCCGGCACGCCGCGCCGCGGCCCAGCCCCGGCCCCGGCGGCCCAAGCCGGTCGTGCTGGTCGAGCGGCCGACGGTGCCCAGGGACGCCGATGTGGGGGCGGCGGTCGAGACGCGTTCGCGTTCCTCGTACGACGGCGACACGGCCATCAAGCTCTACCTGCGCGAGATCGGCCAGGTGAAGCTCCTGACGCCGGCCGAGGAAGTCGAGCTGGCGGCGCGGATCAAGAAAGGCGACAAGAAGGCGCGTGAACAGATGATCAAGGCCAACTTGCGCCTGGTCGTCAAGATCGCCCATGACTACGAAGGCCTGGGCCTGCCGCTGCTGGACCTGATCAGCGAAGGCAACATTGGCCTGATGAAGGCGGTCGAGCGATTCGATCCGGCCAAGGGCGGCAAGCTTTCCACCTACGGCGCCTGGTGGATCAAGCAATCCATCAAACGCGCCTTGGCCAATCAGTCCAAGACGATCCGCCTGCCCGTCCACCTCGTGGACAAGATTTCCAAAATGCGGCGGATCGGCATGAAGCTCCAGGAGGAACTGGGGCGGGAGCCGACCGATGACGAACTGGCCGAGGAACTGGGGATGACCGCCGCACGCGTGGCCCAACTGCGCGCCGCGGCCATCCGCCCGGCTTCCCTGGATGCCCCGATTGGCGACGACGACTCGAACAACTTCGCCGAGATCGTCCAGGACGAGAACGCCGAGAACCCTTACGAGCAACTCGAGGAAAAGACCGTCACCGGCATGCTGCAGGAGATGGTCAAAACGCTCGACCCTCGAGAGGCCACCATCCTGCGGTACCGGTTCGGGCTGGACGGCGGCACCGAGCGGACGCTCGAAGAAGTCGGGCAGAAATTCGGCGTGACCCGCGAACGCGTGCGCCAGATCCAGAACATCGCCCTGGCCAAGCTCCGCAAAATGATCCAGAAAATGGAATCGGTGAAGAAATAACCCCCCGCTCCCGTCGCTCCTTGAACTCACCCAGGCCTTCCCCTCCCGTGACGCCGGCGGAATTGCGACAAGCCATTCGCAACGTCCCGGACTTCCCGAACCCCGGCATCCAGTTCAAGGACATCACTCCGGTTCTGGGCGACCCGCGCCTGCTCGCCGGCTGTGTGGACCTGCTCCTGGGCGGGTTCAAACCAGGGATGGTGGACACGGTCGTGGGGATCGACGCGCGCGGCTTCATCTTCGCGGCGGCCGCGGCCATCCGGCTCGAGGCCGGCTTTGTCCCGGTCCGCAAAAAGGGGAAGCTGCCCTATCGGACTTACGAGCAGAGCTACGATCTGGAGTATGGCTCGAGCACGATCGCGATTCACGTGGACGGCCTGCGCCCGGGCAGCCGGGTGTTATTGCTGGATGACCTGCTGGCGACCGGCGGAACGGCGGCCGCGGCGGCGCAATTGATCCGGCGCGTCGGCGGCAACATCCTCGAAGTCGCTTTCTTCATCGAATTGGAGGCGCTGGGCGGCCGCAAGAAACTTGAAGGTCTGCCGGTCCGCTCGCTGGTCCAGTTCTAATCCCGGTCGGGTTGCCTGAGCCTGAGGGAGGGCAGCGCCGTCCCGGCGGGCCGGATTCCATTTTCGTTTTGCAACCGGCGGCGGCTTCCTCAACCATTCCCGGCATGCACGGGCTGGAGTCCATCGATATCACCGCGTTCCGCTTTTGCAACCAGGGACTGAGCAACCCGGTATTCGACCGACTGATGCCGTGGCTGAGCGGGAACGCGCTGTTTGTGCCGGCGCTGATCGCGGTGGCAATCGCGCTGCTGTGGAAAGGGGGGACGCGCGGCCGACTGTGCGTGGCGATGCTGGCCGTGATCCTGCCTTTGGGGGATTCGTGGATTTGCAACACGCTGAAACGGGCGGTCCACCGTCCCCGGCCGTTTCTGACGCTGAGCGACGCGCGGGTCTTGGGCGGCCGCGGCAGCAGCGGCAGTATGCCCTCGTCGCATGCGGCCAACTGGTTCGCCGCGACGATGATTGTGCTGACCTATTACCGGCGGAGCTGGCGGTTCATGCTGCCGCTGGCGTCCGGTGTCGGCTTTTCCCGCATCTACAACGGGATGCACTACCCCAGCGACGTGTTGGCCGGCGCGACCCTCGGCGTCGCGTACGCCGCGGGGAGCCTCTGGTTGCTGGACTCCGCCTGGCGATCCGTCGGTCCACGCTGGTTCCCGCTGTGGTGGGCGCGCCTCCCGTCGCTGAGGAATGCGGAGGCCCAAGGGCAAAGCGCACCGGCGAAAGGCCAAAGTCCAGAGTCCAATGTCCAAAGTCCAACCTCCGAAGTGGGAAGTCCGAAATCCGGGGGCGGGCGCGCGGCCTCCGGAACGGAGGGTGCGGAGGCCGCATTCCGCATATCGCGTTTCGCGTTGGAGGCCCATTGGCTGCGGCTCGGGTATGTCCTGATCGCGGGGGTCCTGGTGGCGCAGTGGATTTACCTGGCTTGCGGCCAGATGGAACTGAGCGAGGACGAGGCCTATCAGTGGCTGTGGTCCAAGCACCCGGCGCTCTCTTATTACAGCAAACCGCCGCTGATCGCTTATACCCAGTGGGCGGCGACCCGGCTTTGGGGCGACACCCAATTCGGCATCCGTTTTTTCTCGCCGCTCATTGGCGCCGTGCTCGGCTTTCTGCTGCTGCGCTTCCTGGCGCGCGAGACCAACGCGCGGGCGGGCTTCTGGGCCGTATTCATCAGCCTGGCCACACCCTTGCTGGCCGTTGGCGCCACCCTGATGACCATCGACTCGTTATCGGTGTTGTTCTGGACGGCGGCGATGATCTCGGGTTGGCACGCGGTCCGCACCGAGCGTCTCCGCGCCTGGTTATGGACGGGCCTGTGGCTGGCGCTGGGTTTTCTGAGCAAATACACGGAGCTGATCCAACTGTTGGGCTGGGTCGTCTTTTTCGCGTGCGCGCGGCCGGCCCGGCGCCAGCTTCGACGCCCGGGTCCCTGGCTGGCGTTGCTGCTCAACCTGCTGGGCACCGTGCCGGTGGTCATCTGGAATGCCCGGCACGGCTGGATTACCCTGCGCCATCTCGAAAACCGCGGCGGCCTGGACCGCGCCTGGCAGTTCACCTTCCGCCACTTTTGGGACTTCGCGGGCGCGGAGTTCGGGCTGCTCAACCCGGTGTTCCTGGGGGCGATGATTTGGGCGGCAATCGCCGTGACCCGTCGGCTGCGCGCGCGCGAGTTGCCGCTTTACCTGTGGTGCATGGGCGTGCCGTTGTTCGCCGGCTACACCCTCTACACCTTCCGCGCCCTGGTCCAGCCCAACTGGATTGCGCCCGGCGTGCTGCCGTTGCTCTGCCTGATGATCGTTTATTGGGAGGAACGCTGGCGCGCCGGTTGTCGCGGCGTCAAGCCGTGGCTGATCGCCGGCGTCAGCCTCGGATTGGTCGCCGCCATTCTATTGCACGATACCGATTTGATCGGCAAAATCACCGGGCGCCCCTTGACGGCCAAGCAGGACCCCCTGGCCCGCGTGCGGGCCTGGCGGAAAACGGCGCGGGCAGTGGCGCGGGCCCGGCTCGAGCTGCTGGCCGAGGGCAAGCCGGTCTTCATCATCGGCGACCATTACGGGATCACGGCGATTTTGTCGTTCTATCTTCCGGAGGCTAAGGCCGGCGTGCCCGACCACCCCCTGGTCTATTACCAATCCTCGCCGGCGCCGGACAACCAGTTCTATTTCTGGCCCGGCTATGACGGTCGCAAGGGTGAAAACGCCATCTACGTGCAGCAGGTCCACCAACCGCAGCCGCCGCCGGAGCGGCTGCGCCGCGAGTTCGCTTCGGTGACCGACCTGGGCATGCGCGATATCGAGTACCGTGGGCGCGTGTATCGGAGCGTCCAGCTCTTCGCCTGCCGTGACCTGCGCTCGAGTCCTTGAAATCCCAAACGCAGCAAGTTTCAAAGTTCGAGGACGCTACCATCACGGGCGTTTCCAAACCGCCGCCGCCATTCTCGACCCGCACGATCTTGTCGGTGCGCAACTACGACCTGGGGCTGACGCTGACGTCCGGCCAGACCTTCCGGTGGGTGCGGCAGCAGGGGGCCTGGGAAGGAGTCGTCGGCCCGCACTGGGTGCGATTGCACGTGGCACTCGAAGGCATCAGGGCCGAGACCGCCGTCCCCGTCACGAACTGGGACTGGCTGGCAGCTTACTTGCAGAGCCGGGTCAATCTGGAAGCGGTGCTCAAGACCTTTCCGCCCGATGCACCGTTGGGCGCCGCCGTGGCGGCCTGCCGGGGTCTGCGGTTGCTCCGACAAGACCCGTGGGAGTGCCTGGCGTCGTTCCTGCTCTCGTCCACCAAACAAATTGTCCAGATCCAGCAGATCATCGCCATGCTGTGCGCGCGCTACGGCTCGCCGGTCGCCGTTCCGCCCGGCCACGAGCCGGCGTTCGCCTTCCCGTGCGCGGACCGGCTGGCGGGTTGCGAGGAGGCCGAACTGCGCGCCTGCAAAATGGGTTTCCGGGCGCGTTATCTCCGGGCCGTCGCCCAAAAGGTCACGAGCGGCGAAATGGACTTGCGGCGCCTGGCGGTTTTATCGATGGATGAGGCCCGGTCCCGGTTGATGGAACTGCCCGGGGTGGGACGGAAGATCGCGGATTGCGTCCTGCTTTTCGGCTATGGTTTCCAGCAGGCGTTCCCCGTTGATGTCTGGGTGATGCGAGCGCTGGGGCGACTATATTTTCGCGGGCGGCGCGTGACGGGTCGGCGGCGGGAGCGGTTCGTGGCCACCCATTTCGGGCCGCACGCCGGGTATGCGCAGCAGTATTTGTTTCACTACATGCGCACGCGGGGCGCGAGCCGCCCGCGCGTAGCTGACTGAACCGCGGCACCTCCTCTCCCGCCCTGCGGGCACCCTCTCCTTTGCTGCCAGCGCCGGGCCGGGAGCGGAGGCGTCCTTCCCCGCCCGGTAGCAGCCGACGTGAGTCGGCTTCCATTCTTTGGCGATCAGATGGAGCGGACTGACATCCGCTGCTGCTCGGTTCATGGGAAGGCCGTTGTTCCATTCGGACCTGCTCACGGCCCATGAACCTGGTAGGGCGGCGCTGCCGCGCCGCCAGGCCGAGCGGCGCCCGGGCTGCTAACTTGCCACTTGCAAGCGGGCGCGTCGCGTCGCACAAAGGCGTGACGTGGAAGCCAACAAGAGCCTGGAAGTGCTGTTCGCGCCGGCGGAGTTCGGCATGCTGGGGCACCGGGATCTGAGCCAGACGGTGTGCGTCGTGTTCGATATCCTGCGGGCGACGAGCACGATGACGACGGCCCTGGGCAACGGCGCCACGGCCATCATCCCGGTGGCCGAGATCGGCGAGGCCCTGGCGATCCGGGCGGAGCGGCCGGGAGTCCTGCTGGCCGGCGAGCGCCTGGGGCTGCGCATCCGCGCCAGCCAGACCGGCGGCGCGGATTTCGACCTGGGCAATTCGCCGCGCGAGTTCACGCCCGAGAAGGTAGCCAACAAGACGATTGTGATGACCACCACTAATGGGACGCGGGCATTGCAAGGTTGCGCGGGTGCCCAGCAGGTGTTGACCGGCGCTTTTCTGAATCTCGAGGCCGTACACCGTTGGATCGAGGCGGCCCAGCCGCGCCACTTGCTGCTGGTCTGCGCCGGCACCGCGGACCAGGTGGCCTACGAGGACGCGGTGGCGGCCGGGGCGTTGTGCGAGCTGGTCTGGCCGAGCTACGGCACCGAGTTGGTCGCGGACTCGGCGGCGATCGCCCGGGAGCTGTTTCGGGCGCGGCAGCGCGACCTGCTGGGGGCGCTCCAGCATTCCCGGAACGGTCGCCGCCTCCTGGCGATCCCCGAGTTGCGCGACGATGTCCGTTTTTGCGCCCAGCGTGACACGCATGACTTCGCGGCGGGGTTAAAGCCGGACGGGACGGTCACGGCCTTGCCCTAGCGAGGCGCGCCTCAGAACTCGAGGACTCTCCCGGCCCGGAGCCCCGGATTGGCCGTGAAAGCTCGCGCTGAAACTTCAGTTGCTTTGCGACGCCGGACGGCTACACTGGCTGAAGACCAGTCGAGTCAGCGCGAAGCGCGCGGTTGAGTTCCGACCGGACCGGCGGATGAAAGTGCCGCGCGGCGGGACCAGGTTCGAATATGGCGGCGACGTTAAGCCCCAACGAAGAAAGCCAGTTGCTGCAAACGATTGAGATGTTCGAGGTCATCACTCAATCGCAGCCGCTGGATTATCAGTCGCTGGAAATCCTCAAGGAGGCCTATTCCAAGCTGAGCCGCCAAAAGGAAGCCGCCAACACGTCCAAGCGCATCGCCCAGGCCTACGTCCAGTTGGGACAACTCTCCTCGGCCATCCTCGAATACGAGACCATTCTCCAGCAGTCCCCGGAAGACCCGGACGTGCTGGCGGCCTTGAGTGAGATCGAGAACAAGGCCACCAGCTTCACCGCCAGCCCCGCCCTGCCGGAGACCGACTTCGCCGAGAAGAGCCGTCCCGAGGCCACCGCCAAGGCGACGGCCGGCAACGGCCGCGCGGCCAGCGCCGAGATCGACGACGGCCGCAAGGTGATGCACAAGCTCTTCGTGGAAGCCAAGCTCATGTCCGAAGCCGACTTCAAGGCCTTCTGGCCCGACGCCGCTGCTGAACCCGAAGCCGGCCGCACCCAGGAACCCTTCATCCAGGTCCTGCATGACAAGGGGGTCGTGCCGGTGGAAAAGTCGCTCCGGGTCCTGTGCGAAAAGAGCCGCTACGGGTTCCTGCCCCTGGAGAAGTACGATGTCGATGTCGAGCTGGCCCGCACGTTTCCCAAAGCGGTGTGCCAGCGCTGGTGCGTGCTGCCGTTCGATCGCATGAGCAAATCGGTGCTGGTCGCCACCGCCAATCCCTTCAACCGCCAGGCCGCCCATGACCTGGAGGCCGCCACCCAGAATCGCCTGCTCTGGTACGTGACCCCCCCCACCGAACTGCTTAAGGCCATGCGGAAAGTCTTTCGTTCCTGACCCCTTGCCCCCATGCCGCCGGTCAAAAGCTTTGGTGAACGCATCGCCGACGCCCTGGTCGAGGACGGCCTGCTGACGCGCCAGCAGATCGAGGAACTGCTCGAGCAACAGAAAAAGGCCGGCACCCGCCTGCTCAAGCTCATCCTGGAGAAATCCTACGTCAGCGAAGTGGACATGGTGGTGTCCATGGGCCGGGTGTTGAACACCCCTCCGGTCAATATCTCGCGCATCAGCATCGCCCCGGAAGTAGCCGGCCTGCTCCCGCGCGAGGTCGCCCTCAATCACAAGGTCGTCCCCGTCTCCCGCCTGGATAACAAGCTTTACCTGGCCATGGCCGATCCGCTGAACGTG
>JAGWYX010001036.1 GCA_018969165.1 Verrucomicrobiota bacterium | reverse complement strand
TGGGGCGTCGTTGCGCGGGCAGTCGAGTATCGCCGAGGATACCCTCCTACCCGCACGCCTAGCCCCAGGGCAAATTGGCCGCTGGCAAACTGTATTCTATCCCAGGGTCTGGTCAGTAACCCCTGCTTGCCCTTGCGGCGCGCACGTTTTTGGACGGGACGTAACCGGCGGTGAATTCGCGGTGAAACTCGGGGAATGTCCCGGCCGCCAGGTGCGCGCGGACATCGGCCATAAGCTGGAGATAGAGGTGGCAGTTGTGCACGCTGAGCAGACGCAGCGCGAGGATTTCGCCGACGTTGAACAAGTGCCGGATGTAAGCGCGCGAGAAATGCCGGCAGGCGTAACACGTGCAACCCGCCTCGATCGGACCGAATTCGGCCTTGTTGTAGCCCGCCTTGATGGTCAGCGCGCCCCGGCGCGTGAAGGCGGTGCCGTTGCGGGCCACCCGTGTCGGCAAAACGCAGTCAAACAGGTCCACCCCCCGCGCGACCAGTTCGACCATTTGCGGTGGGGTGCCCAGTCCCATGGCGTAGCGCGGCTGGCGCGCCGGCAGGAACGGCACGGTGGCCTCGACCGCTTTCATCATCTCCGCTTCCGGCTCCCCGACGCTGACCCCTCCGATGGCATAGCCGTCGAAGTCCATCCCCACCAGGGCGCGGGCGCATTCCTCGCGCAGGGCCGGGTGGGCGCCGCCTTGCACAATGGCGAAGACCAATTGGCCCGCCGCCCGCGGCTGCTCCCGGCAGAGGCGCGCCCAACGCAGGGTCCGCTCGACGGCAGCCCGCACCGCCCGCACCGGGCAATCGTGGGGCGGGCACTCGTCCAGGACCATCGCGATGTCGGAGCCCAGCACGCGCTGAATTTCCATCGCCTCCCGCGGTCCGAGAAAGAGTTTGCAGCCGTCCAGGTGCGAACGGAACTCGACGCCGTCGGGTTTGACCTTCCGAATACTGGCCAGGCTGAAGACCTGGTAACCGCCGCTGTCGGTCAGGATCGGGAACGGCCAGCTCATGAACCGGTGCAGGCCACCGGCGCCGCGCAGAATCTCCAGACCGGGCAGGATCGCCAAATGATAGGTGTTGGCCAGGATGATTTGCGCGCCCACTTCGCGCAATTCCCGCGGGTCCAGGGCCTTGACGCTGGCCTGGGTGCCGACGGGCATGAAGGCGGGCGTATCGATCGGCCCGCGGGCCGTGGTCAGCCGGCCCAGGCGCGCGCCCGACCGCACGTCGGTCTGGAGCAACTCAAACACGGGTGCTGATTCAGCCATGCCAGCTCGCAAATAACACGCAGTTTCTTGGCCGACGGCAGGTATGAATACCGCGCGCGCTGGCCGAGGCTGGCAGCTTGAGCCGGCAGGGCGTCGCTTCCGCGGCGGCTGGTGCCTTCACGGACGCAAACCCGGCCGAGAGCGGCTTCAGCCCGCCGCCCTCCTGCGCCGCATCCGAGCGCTCCTGGACGCTCGGCCTGGTCGCGCCGTTCGCCAGGATTTCGACCCCCGGTAGCAAAGGGTTTCAACCCGCGCCCAGCCCCGCGGATTTCAGCGCCGTGCCAGGCCCTTCGCGAACGGCAACTCCACGACGACCGCGCCGTGACTTCGTTGGCCCTTCCGCACCGTCAACGCGGTCCCGACCCGGTTGCATTCGCGTCGCACGTACCCGAGCGCGAGGTTCGCCTGGAAGGTCGGCGACGCCACCGCGCTGGTGACATAGCCAACCTCTCTGTCGC
>JAGWYX010000106.1 GCA_018969165.1 Verrucomicrobiota bacterium | reverse complement strand
GCAGGGCGAGCGCGCTGCGGCTCACAGAGCCGCGCTCCGGGCCAAAATGAGAATCGCTGCGACCCCCACGCCCGGTCGGCATAGGTGGCGTGCCGCGGCGCCCCCGAGGGCAGCCTTCCCTTCAGCGTCCCGCGCCGGCCAGGCCGGGGGGCAGCTCCGCGCGGTTGACCAGCCACGGGTGCCGGAGCATTTCCTGGGTATGCGTGTTCGCGGCCAAACTCCATTTCCAGTCCCAGCACATGAAGAACACCGCCTGCGGAAAGTCGCGGGTCACCCCCTCGATAAAGCGCCGGTAATCATAGTCGCCCGGGGGATTCTGCGCGCCATGCGGACCAAATTCGGTGAACCCGAACGGTTTCCCAAGCCGCGCCACCTCCGCGTAGCCTCTGATGTGGTGCGTGTCCACAAAATCCGTGTAAGCGTCCAGGCCCACCAGATCGACATACTGATCCCCGGGGTAATAGGCCGCGGTCTTGGCTCCGTGATTCGGGCTATAGACCCAGAGCAGGTTGTCCAGGCGTTTGACGCGCGTAAAGTAGTCAAACATCTGCCGCCAAACCTGGATGAAGGTCGGCGGATCCTTGGCCCCCCACCAGAACCAGCCGCCGTTCATCTCGTGGAACGGCCGCCACAGCACCACCACGCCGGCATCCCGCAACTCCCGCAGGCCGTCGGCGGCCAGGTCCAGTTCCCCCATCCATCGCCGGTAAGTCTCGGTGCCGGGGACCAGCAGCCGGTTCAAGTCCACCCCCGGGTCGCGCAATCCGTATTCGGTCGCGTTGGCCGGATTATAGAGATGCGCGCTAATGGTTACCAGGCCTCCTTGGTGCCAGTAAGCGATCGCCGACCGATTGGGGGCGCTCGAAGTCAGACGGCGATGGGAAAAGTCGGCGTAATCGACTCCCATCAAGGCCGGCCAGCAACCCGTTTGGTCGTGAATCCGGCTCAGCAGCTCCAGGTTGGCGCGGTCGCCAGTCCCGGTGAACTGGCCGGACAGGAGTCGTCGCTCCTGCCGGGCGCCGAGCGCATGAAAATAATTCAGGATCGCGCGGGCCTTGGGGCTGGCGTTCGGGTTGGCGGGTTCGGCGGCTGGGACGCTCCTGCCGGAGGACAGCCAGAGGGCCAGGAACAGGGGAGGAAATATCGCTTTCATGGTTAGAGCTTCTGCGTCAGGTCACCCGGCACACACAGCCGATCGAATCCTGGCCTCGGCACGACGGTTGTCAAGACCTCTTGCGGCCCAGTTGGTTCCAATCGGCGCGGGCGCGCCAATCGACGGCTCGGCGGCTTGACCTAGATCAAAGTAACCCGCGCCCGGCTACGGCACAATGATCGCGCAATTAGCTTGGGTGATCGAAGCTTAAACTTTCAAGGAGGAGAATTGGATGCGGACAAACGCTTCGATCACCCGGCTATTGCTTGTACCTGGACCTCCCCGGTGTCGTCAAGCGGTTTAATGCAATGGTTAAGCCATTGTTCAAACCCAGGCCTTGCGGATCAGCCACGTCTTGATGACCTGCGTCAGGCCAACATAGCAGATCAAAGTCAATAACAGGAAGGCCCAGTACAGCGGTGGCAACGGGACGAACTTGAGCGCCGACGCCAGCGGCGAGTAGGGCAGGTAAGCCCCGATGGCCATGATCAGCAGCGTCGTCATGGTCAGTTGCCAACTGGCCCGCGATTGGACGAAGGGCAGCAGGTTGGTCCGGATGACGTGAATGATCAGGGTCTGGGTCATCAGCGATTCCACAAACCAACCGGTGTGAAACAGGGCGGCGGCATACGTGTCATCGGCCGACGGGGGATGGGCGAAGCGGGCCGCCAAGGCCGCGGGAGGGGCCAGGTGCAACTGGTCGCATTTAAAAATGAACCACATCAACGCATAGGTGGTGTAGTCGAAGATCGAGCTGATCGGACCAATGAACAGGATGAACCGCGCGATCTCGCCGATCTGCCAGGGACGCGGGCGGGCGATTTGCTGGGCGCCGACGTTATCGGTGGGGATGGGCACCTGGGAGAAATCGTAGAGGAGATTGTTGGTGAGGACCTGGATCGGTGCCATCGGCACGTAGGGCAGCCAGGCACTGGCGCCGATGACGCTGAACATATTGCCGAAGTTCGAGCTGGCGCCCATGCGAATATACTTCAGGATGTTGACAAACACCTTGCGGCCTTCGAGCACGCTCTCCTCCAGCACCATCAGGTTCTTCTCCAGCAGGATCACGTCGGCCGATTCCTTGGCAATATCCACCGCGTTGTCCACCGAGATGCCGACATCGGCGGCGCGCAGGGCCGGGGCGTCGTTGATCCCGTCGCCCATGAACCCGACGACGTGGCCTTTGCGTTGGAGCGCCTTGACAATCCGTTGTTTGTGCGTCGGCGACAGTCGCGCGAAGATGTCGGTCGTCTCGACCGCTTCGGCCAACTGCGCGTCCGACAGGCCTTCGACCTGGGCGCCGAGCAGGATTCTTTCGGCGGCGATGCCGACCTGGCTGCAGACCTTGCGGGTGACCAGGTCGTTGTCGCCGGTCAGGACCTTCACGGTGATGCCGTGCTGGCGCAGGGCGGCGATGGCCTTGACGGCGGTGTCTTTGGGCGGGTCCAGGAAGGCCAGGTAACCGGTCAGCACCAGGTCGCACTCGTCGGCCTTGGCGTAGGCGGGGCGCTTCTCCAGCGGCTTGGTCGCGACGGCCAGCACCCGGAAACCGTCCTCGCTCAAATCGTTGACCTGCTCGATGAGATTGCCGACCAGGATCGGTTCCATCGGGAAAATCTCACCCTCGCTCTCGAAGCGGGTGCACCGGCTGAACACGGCCTCCGGGGCCCCTTTGGTAAGCAACTGCCGCTCGCCGCGCGGCCCTTCGACCACCACCGACATCATGCGGCGCGAGAAGTCGAACGGGATCTCGTCCACCTTGGCGTACTGGTCGATCGACAGTTCGCCGTGCAGCTCCCGGTGCTCGAGGACGGCGCGGTCGAGGACGTTCTTGAGGCCGGTCTGGAAATGGCTGATCAGGTAGGCGTCGCGGAGGACCTCGAGGTTCTCCTTTTTGAACACATCGCAGTAAAGCTCCAGGATGACGCGGTCGATGGTGAGCGTGCCCGTCTTGTCCGTGCACAGCACGTTCATGGCGCCGAAGTTCTGGATCGAGTTGAGCCGCTTGACGATGACCTTCTTTTTCGACATGGCCAGCGCGCCCTTGGACAGACAGACCGAAACGATCATCGGCAGCATCTCCGGCGTGAGCCCGACCGCCACCGCCAGCGAGAAGAAAAAGGCCTCGTGCCTGTCGTGCTTGGTCAGGACGTTGATCAGGAAGACCAGCGGCACCATCACCGCCATGAATTGAATCATCAACCACGTGAATTTCTTGACCCCGCGGTCGAAGGCCGTTTCCACCTGCTGCCCGGACAGGGTGCGGGCCATCCGCCCGAAATACGTCTGCGAACCGGTGGCGACGATCACCGCGGTCGCGGATCCGCTCTCGACACTGGTGCCCAGGAAGCTGAGGTTGGGTCGCTCGATCGCCGCCGCGCCCTCCCGCGCATCGCGAACATCGGTCTTTTCGACCGGCATCGACTCCCCGGTCAGCGTCGCCTGGATGATAAACAGATCCTTGGCGGTGAGCAACCGCACGTCGCCCGGGATCATGTCGCCGGCCGAGAGCTTCACCACATCGCCGGGCACCAGTTGCTTGAGGGGAATCTCCCGGGCCTGGCCGTCGCGAACCACGGTGGCCGTGACGCTGATCATCGCCTTGAGTTTGGCCGCGGCGCTGTCCGCCCGGGTCTCCTGGACAAACCGCAGCAGCATCCCCAGCACTACCATCAGCATCATCAAGGTGCCCCCGAAGACGTCGTCCGTGGCGAACGAAATGATCGCCAGCACCGTCAGCAGGATCACCAGCGGATTGCGCGCCGACACATAAAGCCGGCGCAGCCAGCCGTGCCGTTTTTCGATCGCCACCTCATTGGGGCCGAATTGGGCGAGACGATCGGCGGCGGCCTCCTCGGACAGCCCGGTGGGCGAGGTGCCAAGCCGGCGCAGGAGTTCGGCGCCCTCCTGGAGCGCCGCCTCTTGCAGGGGATCCGGCCCGCGGCCGTTACCCGTGTTCTTGGAACCTGGCACGGGGAGAGATTCCCGGGCGCGTGGATTGAAGTCAACCTTCCTCCACCCGACTCCGCACCCCCCCTCGGGCACTCGCCGACGGACTCGCGGGAGGCAGGCGCGTCGGACGAAACTCGAGGGAACTGGCGCGCAGAGGTAAACTCAAAAAGTAGCAGTGCTAAGTTACATGCGATGTGCATTCAATGAAAGTGTTGACAAGACGATTACGGGCTGACAACCTGGACGCCCTCACCCGTTGGCGAGCTAACCCGGGTGTGGCCACCTGCAGGGCCATGATGACGGCAACACGGGCGATGAACCGAGCGACTGGGGCACGTCCAAGTCGCGCGCGCCATGCGCTGCCTTATTTGCGGCGAACTCTCCACCTGGGTCCCGTCCAACCGGACCGGGACGAATCTTCCCTCGACGATGAAAACTAGAAGCCAAATCCGATCCGGGTCGGCCGCCCGCGCCGCGGTCCTGCTGGTTGCAGTCGGCGCAGGCGTGCTGACACCAACACCGTCAAGTCGCGCCCAAACGGTCACCCCGACGCTCGTCTATTCTTCCTTTTTCGGCGGCCTCGGGTACGAGGAGGGGTACGGTATTGCCCGGGACACCAGCGGCGCCATCTACCTGGTGGGCACGACCAGCGACACCAGCGGTTTAACAGTCCCGTTCAATCGGTTGGGACCGACTTGGCCTGAAGGCGGCCCGAATGGGGGCACCTACGTCGTGAAGTACGACCCGGGCCGCAACTCGCTGGCCTACGTCGCCTTCATTCCCACGTTCAGCGGTCGGGCGATCGCCGTGGACAGTTCGGGGAGTGCCTACGTCGCCGGATGGACCAGCTACGACTACAGCGCCGGCTTCACGACCAACGCGTTTCAGGCTGCGTATGGCGGTGGCAATGCCGATGCCTTCGTGGCCAAGCTCAGCCCGGCGGGGGATCGGCTGATCTACTGCACCCTCCTGGGCGGCGCCGACTATGACATGGCCCAACGTATTGCCGTGGATACCGCCGGCCAGCCAATTGTCGTCGGCCTGACCAGCTCAACGAATTTCCCCACCACCAGCAGCGTGGTTCAGCCGCAGTTAGCCGGCGTCTTCAATGCCTTTATCACCAAGCTGGACGCGAGCGGCTCGAACCTGGTTTTTTCCACTTACCTGGGCGGGGACCTTCTCGACTACGGCGCGGGTCTGGCCTTGGATGCGGCCGGGAGCATCTACGTCTGCGGGATGTCGATGTCCACCAATTTCGCCTCCGCGCCGAAGCCGACGCGGCTGGGCACCAACGGATCGAGCAGCGCATTTGTAGCCAAGCTCGCGCCGGACGCGAAGGCGGTCCAATACCTGACACTGTTCGGCGGCAGCGGAAACGACAACGTCGGCTCAGCGGTGGCGGTGGACAGCCTGGGGAACGCCTGTGTATTTGGCCTGACCTCTTCCACTGATTTTCCGGTGACGGCTCAGGCCCTGCAGCCCGGGTATGCGGCTCAGGTCGATGCCCCCAATAACTTTCTGGTGAAACTGGGTCCTGCCGGCTCCAACTTCGTCTATGCCACCTATTTGGGGGAGTGCGCCCAGCTCGAATACATCGGCCCTTGGCCCTACCCCGTGGGTTTGTTGCCAATGGCGGACTTGGCGTTGGATGGCACCGGCAATGCTTACGCAGTGGGCCAGGCGCAATGCGGCAACCTGATTCCCGGACTGACTAACGCGAATGCCGCCGGCTACGGTGACAATGGATTCCTGGTCAAAGTCAACGCGAGTGGATCAGCGGCGTTGTACTTGCGTTTCTTCGGCCCAGGCACTGCTTCCGGGGTCGCATTGGACGGTAACGGCGGCGTCTATATCACCGGCTCGGCACTCTATGCTCACCAACCGCCTTACTTTCCCGTGACGCCCGGGGCCTTCCAAACCAAACTCGGCGCAGACGCGGATGGTTACCTGGCGAAGATCAGCGAGACCGCGCCGCTGGCATCCAACGATCGGTTTGCCGATCGCGCCCTGCTGTCGGGTTCACGCCTGACGATTCAGACCGATAACACCGCCGCGACCAAGGAGCCGGGTGAACCCGATCACGCCGGTAACCCGGGTGGCAAATCGCTGTGGTGGTCGTGGACCGCGCCCGTCGACGGATACGTGAGCCTCACCACCGACTTCAGTAGTTTCGACACGCTCTTGGCCATCTACACGGGCACCAACCTGGCGTCCCTGCAAGTCGTCTCCAGCAACGCCGCCTCGCCCAGCGCGGTGCGGTTCCCGGTGACGGCGGGTACCGCCTACCAAATCGCCGTGGACGGGCAGGACGGGGCCAGCGGCAGCCTCTCCCTGAGCCTGACCTTCTCGGCGCCGTCCAACGACGATTTCGCCAATCGCATCTTCATCACCGGCTTTCCGGCGAGTGTCACCGGATCGAATATCGACGCTACCTTGGAGCCGGGTGAAGATTCAATCCAAGGGGAGTCGCACCTGGCGTGGGAAGGCAGCCGGTCGGTCTGGTGGTCCTGGACTTCGCCCGTGACCGGCCAGGTGGAGCTGACGACCGAGGGAAGCTCGTTCCAAAACGTGTTGGCGGTTTACACCGGCGACGCGTTCACGAACCTGACGGCCGTGGCTCCGCCCAGCCTGGGGATGACCAGCGTCGTCACCTTCCTCGCGGCGGCGGGCACGAACTATCAGATCGCCGTCAACGGGGTGGGGGCTAGCTCAGGCATCATCCACCTGGGCATCGGGTCCACCAATCCGCCGCCCAACGATGATTTTACCAACCGCACCGTGTTGTCGGGCGCGCTCATCCAAGTGACCAATTTCAACTGCAGCGCCACGGCCGAACCCGTCGAGCCGGCCATCGCCGACCCCTGGGGCGCCGGCAAGACGCTCTGGTGGACCTGGACCGCGCCCGCGAACGGCCGGCTCAAGCTGGACACCATCGGGAGCGGGTTCCAGACGCGGTTGGGGGTCTTCATCGGATCCACTTTGAGCAATCTAACTCTGGTCGCCGCCAGCGCGGACTATTTCGGTCCACGGCTGGAATTTGAAGTGACCAGCAACACCGTCTATAACATCGTCGGCGATGGCACGGTGGGATCGCCCTGCGGACAATTGGTGTTGAACCTGTTCTTTTACCAACCACCCAAGATCTCCGTACAGTCGCTTTGGTGGTCGCTCGGGACGCCGTTCCGTTTCCATGTGACCGGTGTGACAGGTCGCCCTTACCAGATCGAGATGTCCCCCGACCTCGCGAACTGGGCACCGGCGAGCACCAATACCCTGCTGGGGCCGGACTTCGATTTCACGGACTCGAGTAACAATGGCGCACGCCAACGCTTCTACCGCGCCGTCGAAGCCCATTGAAGTCAGAAGCTGAGACCGCTTACGGAAACGGGTGCGGAGTGTGGGTCGGGATTCGATGCCCAGGGTCTGGTCAGTAAGTCCCGCCGGCGGGGCAAACCGGGATCGTGTTGTTCCTCAGGTAGCCGACGATATCGGCCCACCCTCGCCGAAAGTCACCGTCGAATCCGGCCACGGCATGGCGACCGACTGCCTCCGCGGACAGGTTGACGCTGAGCCGTTCCCGTGCGGGTTCGCTCATCAGAATTGGTTTTGTTCCTGGGCATGGATGATGGCATGGCGCCGCGACACCCGCTCGTCGGCCAGCACCAGCGGATTGGACGGAGACCGACCGATGGCGCAGCTTCCGCGGAGCAAGAGGGTTTCGTCGCCGGAGAGTTCCAGCCAGGCTCCCTGGTGAATCGGTTCACCTGGACGGCACCTCGGGGCTTTGGGTGGTGACGGCGACGGCTGATTTGCTTGAGGCATAGGCTCGAATCGTGACCGGTCTGGTTGGCGCGAGCTTCGTGTGATGCGGCGAGCAAACGTTGCCCCTCGGAACCGCGCTACACTTTATTTGGCCTTCAGCGCACATTTCTTGCCGAGGCCACGTTGGGTTTCCTGGGACGGTCATCTCGCCTCACGCAAACCGGGGGGCGCAGAGTCCGAATTCGCGGTTGGAGCGCGAGTCTGTGACTCGCAGCAGCTTGATTTTGAAACTGCTGTGCTGCGGCGCAGAGAGCCGCGCTCCGAAATCAGGACACTGCCGCCGGGCGCCTGTTCTTGACGCGCTGGCGGCCCAGCCGTAGTTTTCCCGTTGTCGGGGGAGCCCGAGCGCCGCGGTGACGCGGCTGAGGCTGAGAGTTCGGCGCCGGACCGCCGGAGACCCCAGGAACCTGATCCAGGTAATGCTGGCGTAGGGAGCCTCGGGCGTGACGGCCATCTCCCCTTCGAACGCAGTTACTGGAGCCGAGTTGCCGGGTCGCGCTTCGGCTCGACTTCGGCTCCCGAACGGCAATTCTCGATGTAATTATGATTGCAAATAAAGACGCGCTCGAACCCCAAAGCCGGGGCCAATTGCCCAACTCGACGAAGGTCTATGTGGCCGGGGCCCGCTATCCCGATCTCCGTGTGCCGATGCGGGAGATCCGGCTCAGCGACACCCGGACCCTCAACGGCCAACTCGAGGCCAACGCGCCGGTCCGTGTTTACGATACCAGCGGTCCCTGGGGCGACCCGGCCTTCCACGGCCGCGTCGAACAAGGCCTGCCAGCGCTGCGGCGCGATTGGATTCTGCGCCGCGGCGATGTCGAGCAATACGAAGGCCGCCGTGTCACCCCGCACGATGACGGTTACCTGTCCCAGGCTCACCGCGACCAAACTGCATCGCGCACTGGAACTCCTTCCTCCATCCTCCATCCTCCCTCTTCGCACCGCCGCCCCCTGCGCGCCATACCCGGCAAGGTCGTCACCCAACTCGCCTACGCCCGCGCCGGCGTCATCACGCCGGAAATGGAATTCAT
>JAGWYX010000105.1 GCA_018969165.1 Verrucomicrobiota bacterium | reverse complement strand
CGCCGAGGATACACTCCTACCCGCGCGCCTAGCCCCAGGGCAAATTGGCCGCTGGCAAACTGTATTCTATCCCAGGGTCTGGTCAGTATTGTTGCGCGCGCAGGGGCTCAGGCGGGGACCGGGTCAGGGCGCATTTTTTTGCAGATACGCCCTGCAACGCGATTTGATTCGGCAGTGGAATGCGGCAAAGGTGACGCTCGAGTAGCGAGGCTGCACGCGCTCCGAGAACAGGCTCTTAACCCGCTCCTCAAAGTCGGACTCGGACTCCCTGGCCGCGCGGGAGAGCGGGTCAAAGGCGAACTCGTAACGATCGAACAGGCCGGCCAGTTCCGCTATTTCATCTCGGGTAACAGCCCCTTCGGGAATTCCGTCTTCTGACATGCCAACTCCTCCATCACACCCCGATAGCGTTTGTCACATGCCAGCTTGTAATCCAGCACCTTGTCGTATAGGGCCGGAGTACCGCAGTAAGGGTACTTGTGCTTCAGGGTTACTAAACAGGCCAGTGCCGACTGGCAAAAGCGGCTCATCCCATTCCAGATTTCGGCGACCTCGTTCAGATCGTCCGCTCGCCTGGTCATCGCCGCAGCGATGCCATAATTTTGAACCAGGATTGCTTCGACAATGTTGACTTGGCGGGTGAACGCCTCACAAGCGCCGGGAACCTCGGGGCTCGGGTAGGCGTCGCCGATTCTTTGCATCTCCGCGAGTTGAGGCTGCCCGACCCTCAGGATGTCGCCAAAGCTCAAGCACGTTTTCATAAGCTCACTTCAGCCTACCTGACCCCATCCTCCTTTGCAAGACAACGAGGCGTGGCGTGGCAGTCCTGAAACCAGGCCCTGACGGCCTGGCTGCTGCTTTCTGGCAACTTTCGCCTCGGCCTTTGGCCCGGTCGCAACGCCAGGCATGGCGGCCCTTGCGTTCGACGACGCCTTCGCCGCTGTCGGCGCGGACGCCGAAGCTTATTGGGCGAGCCTGGAAGCTTTCTTTCGACTGCTGAGCATTTTGTTCCGGGACGGCTCCAGCGAGAGGGTCTTCGACGTGAACTCCGAATTTCGCAAGCCGAGTATCGGGCCTGAGTGATTCGACGGTTCAACGGAAACGGGAACGGCTGCGGGCCGGAGACCCGCGCTCCTTTGGTTGCGGCTCCGCCGCGCCGTGTGGTTTCGGAGTTGAGTTTCTTGCAAGGTTTCCTAAGTTGCTGGCGTGAAGCGATCCGTTCAAAGCCAATACACGATCCGCCAAGGTCTGACCCCGGTGGACGAAGCCTGGCGCCGCACAACTCGCCGCGAGAATAAAAGACTCAAGGCGGTGGCGATCGAGGCCATCACGGAAAGGGTGCATTCGCCGGCGGAGCCCCTCCGCTACCACGACCTTGATTTCCTCATCGGCTCCTGGGTTGAGGATGCCGAGTTCGATGCTACCGTCCGCCAATTCGACCGGATCAACCCCCGGGTTCGGAAATGAGGATCGCCTTGGGTGCCTTAGCCTGGTCGCACGCAACTTGTCCGGATGCTCTACTTCGACCACAACGCCACGACACCGCTGCTGCCGGAGGCCCGGCAAGCCTGGCTCGAGGCCGCGGAAAAATTCATTGGCAATCCCTCGAGCCCCCACCGCGTCGGCGCCCGCGCGGACGCCGCCCTCGCCGACGCGCGGGCGAAACTTGCCGGGTTCCTCGGCTGCGACGCCCTGGACATTGTCTGGACCTCGGGTGCCACCGAGTCGAACAACATGGTGTTGCATCATTTCGCCCGGACCTTGCCGGCGGGCACCGAGGTCTGGGTATCGGCCATCGAGCACCCCTGCGTCTTGGAGGCGACACGCCACTTCTTTCCTCGGCGCCATCGCCGGATCCCCGTGTCCCATACCGGGGTTGTCGATTTGGACTGGGTTCGCGACTCGCTCAAAAAGGACCGGCCCGGGCTGGTCGCCGTCATGGCGGCCAACAACGAGACCGGTGTCCTCCAGCCGTGGCCGGAATTGTCGGCGCTGTGCCGGGACCGGGAAATCCCATTCTTCTGCGACGCCGCCCAATGGATCGGCAAACTGCCGGCGCGCAGGCTCGGCGCCTGCGATTTCGTGAGCGGTTGCGCCCACAAGTTCGGCGGACCCAAAGGCGTCGGATTCCTGAAATGTCCGGCCCGGGGACGAGTCGAACCGTTGTTGCTCGGCGGCCAGCAGGAGGAAGGCCGGCGGGCCGGTACGGAAAACGTGCCGAGCGTGCTCGCGATGCTGGCGGCGCTGGAAATCCGCGAGGCGGCGTTGCAAGGAACGAGGACGGCGGATGGAAGCAGGAGGATGGACGGCGCGCGGCTGGCATTTGAAGCGGAGTTGCTGGCCAGACTGCCCGGGGCGGAGATTGTGGGCGCCGGACAACCCCGGCTTTGGAACACCGTCTCGGCTCTGATGCCGCAAGCGGGCTGCCAGCAACGCTGGGTCGTCAAGCTCGACAAAGCCGGCTTTGCCGTCTCCACGGGCTCCGCCTGCGCCTCCGGGCGCGAGGAACCCTCGCACGTGCTCGCCGCGATGGGCTATGCCCCGACGGACACGGCCCGGGTCCTGCGCTTCAGCAGCGGCTGGGAGACGACCGGGGAGGATTGGGCTGCGCTGGCCGCCGCCCTGAGCCGAGTCCACGCCGGGATGCACAGGGCGGCCAAGGGCGCGCCGGGGACCAAGCTGCCTTAGCGTCCCGGCTGAACCCGCGAAGGCAGGGGCGCCGCCGACGCGTTCGAAGGACTGACGTACCGCGCCAAAATCGGCCGGAAATCCGGGTGCGTCTTGCTGAAGGCCTCCAGTTTAGTCAGCAGGTCCCGGATCGCCGGCTCGCCGTTGCGAACGTAGTCAGCCAATGCATTCTCCACCACCGGCCGGTCCCGCTCCAGGTCGCGCCGCACCAGACTCACTTGCCGGAGCAGGAAGAGATTCAAGCTCCCGCAGACCACCACCAACGTCAGCAACAGGGCCACGAACTGGACCTCCAGCCGCCGATACGCCCGGCTCAACATCACCAGGGAAAGTTCGCCCTCGGCCGGCGGGCGGACCGGCTCGATCGCCGAGGCCAGGGGATTGGGCGTTTCCATATCAGCGACTCGGCGAACGCGGGGCATTGGCCGGTACCGCCGCGCGTGGCTTCAGCCCGACCGACTGCAATACCGGATCGATGGCCGGGTTGCGGCGACTGTACTCGAGCGCGTCGTTGGCGAGCGACTTGAACAGGCCCCGATTGCGATTCACAAAATCCATCTGCCCCTGCATCTGTTGCAGCTCGCGCATCGAGACCACGTAGGCGCCCGTAAACACCGCCGCCACCGCGGCATTCAGCATCAGCAACACCAGCAATATCGTCGTGACCGGGCTCTTCACCATCATCTCCGCCGGACTCTACCGGTCCGGCGCGCCTTGTCCATCGGTTTTTGGGCGGGGCGAGGGGAATTTCGCGATGGATCGCCCCCCGGTCACGAATCCACGCCGGCCCGGCCGCGCCGCTGGCCTTCGGCGTAAAGCGCCTCAAAACACTCGAAACCACGCGCGAGAATTTTTTCGTCCGTCCACCCGAGCCGCGCCCAGCCTTTGAATAGCCGGTCCAGGCCAAAGCCCTCGCGCCGCCCGAACTTGCCATCCTCCAGATCCGCATCGTGGATCATCTCTCCAATCCGGCGCGCGGCCGCGTCCTGGATGTCGAACCGTTTCAGCAGCGTCTCAAACGTGCAATCGTCCCCCTGGTGCGTGAACTCGACGTCGAACATGTCATATGGAATCGCCGCGGGATGCTCCGCCGGGCTCGCCGCAAAAACGAACCGCGCCCGGGTATCGATGCATCGCCGGATCAGCCACGCCGAGCCCACCCGGTCGATCTCCGGCCGCGGCCGCGTCAGCCACGTCCGGCCCGCGAATTCCCTCCGCGCCAGCTTCGGCGCCTGGCGCCCTCGCGGTTTGACCAGCCCCTCGGCGCGTTGCAGCAGCATCTCGGCATCGTGCGCGTTCGGGCAATGGAAATAATCAATCGCGCGGATTTCGTTGAACCGGTGGGCGAGCTTTTCCAGGTCGGCGGTGTACGAGTCGGTGCGCCGCCGCTGCTGCCGTCGGATAAAACCGCCCACGGCCTTCATGTGCTCGGCATAATCCCGGGCCCGGGCGTCGTTGAACAGGCGCGCCAGGTCGGCATCCGTCAGGCCCTCAATCTCGGTGACCCGGATCAGCGTCGCCTCGCCGCCGTCGTCGCGGACCTGCTTGGCCAGCCACTGGAACCGTTCGGCGTGCACCGGCGTGTTGGGGAGCACGTAGGCCGAGGTCTTCAACTGAAGCGCCCCGAACTTCTTGAGCTTGCGCCAGAGGCTCACGCGCCCGGCGGTTTGACCCGTCGGCAGGCCGTAGAGCAGCAAAAGCCAGGACGCCGATAGCCGCATTGTTGACAATGATACATTCATGTAATATCTCTTACAACATGAATCCGCTGGCGCGACCCTCCCAGCCATTCTCCTTTTGTCCCGGAGCGCGACTCGGCGAGCCGCCGCACGCTCGCCCGGGCATCGGGATGCATCCCGATTTGGGCCCCGTCCGCGCCACCGCCGCGGCGGGTCGCAGACCCGCGCGCCAAATTGAGAATCGCCGTGACGCTCCGCGCGGAGCTTGACAGCGCCCGGGCTTCGGCTTATTGCGATTATCGACTACGGCGCTCGTAAATGAAGACCATTGTCCGCGAAATTTTGCTCGGGTTCTGGAAGGCGCATATCCTGCACCACGCCGGCGAACAGCCGCTTCACGGCCAGTGGATGCTCACCGAGTTGCGCCGCCACGGATACGCGCTCAGCCCCGGCACCTTGTACCCGTTGCTGGCCCGCATGGAACGGCACGGCTGGCTCAAGGGCAAGGCCGACCCCCGCGCCGGCAAACGGGCGCGCAAAGACTACCGCCTCACCGCCAAGGGACGCAGGGTCCTCCTCCTGGTCCGCGACCACGTTCACGAACTCTACGCCGAACTCGTCCGGGAGGCCGCGCCGAAGTCAAGACGTGGGACCCGACCTCGCTCCTGACGCCCAATGGAGGCTGCCAACGTCATCAGGCGTCCGGTCCGGTCCACCGTCGGGTGGACCGCGGCTCGGACCCGTTCCCCCCGGCGCGCATGAACCTGGTGCAACTGGCCCTGCGTCGGCCTTTCACGATCCTGGTGCTGGTCCTGGGCCTGCTCCTGGGCGCCGCGGTGGCGCTGCGACAGATGCCGCGCGACCTCTTCCCCACGCTGGGGGTGCCCACGATTTACGTGGCCCAGCCCTATGGCGGTATGGACCCGGCGCAGATGGAAGGTTACCTCACCTACTACTACGAATACCACTTCCTCTACATCACCGGCATCGAGCATGTCGAATCCAAATCCATCCAGGGCGCCGCCCTCCTCAAACTCCAGTTCCACCCCGGCACCGACATGTCGCAAGCCATGTCCGAAACGGTGGCCTACGTCAACCGCGCCCGGGCCTTCATGCCGCCCGGCACGGTGCCCCCGTTCGTGATGCGCTTCGACGCCGGCAGCGTCCCGGTGGGCAACCTGGTGTTCTCGAGCGCCAGCCGGACGGTGGGGGAAATGCAGGACCTGGCCCTGAACCGGGTGCGGCCCTTGTTCGCCACCCTGCCCGGTGTTTCCGCTCCGCCTCCGTTTGGTGGGAGCGCCCGCAGTATCGTCATCAACTTGAAGCCTGATCGACTCCGGGCTTACCGCATGTCTCCCGAGGAAGTGGTGGCCGCCGTCACGGACGCCAACCTGATCAGCCCGTCGGGGAATGTGCCGATCCGAGGGAAGTATCCCATGGTGCCGCTCAACGCGGTGGCGCTGAACATCAAAGATCTGGCAGCGGTGCCCATCCGGACCGGCACTTTTCCCACGGTGTTCCTCCGCGATGTCGGGCAGGTGATCGATGGTTCGGACATCGTGACCAGTTACGCCTTGGTCAATGGCCATCGCACCGTCTATATCCCGGTGACCAAACGTTCGACCGCTTCAACCCTTTCGGTGGTCAATCGGGTCAAGGCCAACCTGCCGAAGTTCCAAAGTGTGCTGCCGGCCGATGTCAAAATCAGCTATGAGTTTGACCAGTCCCCTTATGTCACGCGCGCCATCGGGGGTTTGGTACTGGAGGGCGCTTCAGGCGCTTTGCTGACGGGTCTAATGGTGCTCCTTTTCCTGCGGGACTGGCGGAGCGCTCTAATCATCGTCATCAATATTCCCCTTTCCTTGATGGGTTCGGTGCTGGCCTTGTGGCTGACCGAGCAAACGGTCAACATCATGACCTTGGGCGGCCTGGCGTTGGCGGTGGGTATCCTGGTGGACGAGGCGACCGTGTGCATTGAAAACATCCATACTCACCTGATGCGAGGCCGCTCCATCGGCCGCGCGGCTCTGGACGCTTCGACCGAGACGACGCTGCCGCGATTGCTGGCCATGCTCTGCATCCTGGCGATCTTCAGTCCCACGCTGTTCATGGCCGGCGCCGCCAAGGCCATGTTCCTGCCGCTCTCGCTGGCCGTCGGCTTCGCGATGGTGACCTCCTATTTGCTGTCAAGCACCCTGGTGCCCATTCTCTCGGTCTGGGTCCTGCGGAGGCACGAAGCCGCTGCGACTGGCCACTCGACAACCCAAGGTCGTTTCGCGCGCTTTCAACAGCGTTACGGGGCCCTTGGACAAAAGCTGGTTGGCGCCCGCTGGGCGGTGGTCGGCGGTTACCTTGTGCTGGCAACGGTGGTCATCGTGGTCCTGGGGCTGCGGCTGGGCACGGAGATCTTCCCAAAAGTCGATGCCGGACAGATTCAACTGCGCCTCCGTGCTCCGACCGGCACGCAGATTGACGGCACCGAAGCCATCGCCCTCCAGGCACTGGACCTGATCCAGCAGGAAGTAGGTCCGCAGAATGTTGCCATTACCTTGGGCTTCCTGGGCGTGCATGGCTCGGCTTACCCGATCAATTTCATTTACCTCTGGAATGGCGGCCCCGAGGAAGGGGTGCTGCAGGTCCAATTGAAACCCGGCACGCCGATCCGAATCGAGGGGCTCAAGGAACGGCTCAGGAGAATTTTCGCGGAGAAATTGCCCGGAGTCAGCTTTTCCTTCGAGCCGAGCGACATTGTCAGTCGAGTGATGAGTCTGGGTTCACCGACGCCCATCGAGATCGCCATCAGCGGCCCAAACCTCGCCGCGGACCGCGCCTTTGGCGAGCAGGTGAGAACGGCTCTCCAACGCGTTCCTTCCCTGCGCGACCTCCAATTCGGCCAGGCGCTGGATTATCCGACCGTGGAGGTGGACATGGATCGCGAGAAGGCGGGGGTCATGGGAATCAAGATGGCCGATGTCTCTCGCGCGCTGGTGACGGCGACTTCGTCCAGTCGGTTTGTCGTGCCTAATTACTGGGCCGATCCGAAGAGCGGTGTGGCCTACCAGATCCAAGTCCAGATTCCCCAGGCGCGGATGGACTCGGTCGAGCAGGTTAGGAACGTACCGGTGCTGAACCATGGAGGGCAAGGTGTCTTACTCCGCAACGTCGCCCAAGTCACGGAGCGCACCGCGGTCGGACAATATGAACGCTATAACATGCAGCGGATGGTCACGGTGACGGCCAACATTGCCGGTGCCGACCTCGGCAGCGTGGCCAAAGAAGTCCGCGGGGCGCTCCAAAAACTGGGCCAGCCGCCGGCGGGCATGACGGTGACGGTTCGCGGCCAGGTCGTCCCGCTGGCGCAAATGCTCGACGGTTTGCGCACCGGGTTGCTGATGGCGGTGGTGGTCATCTTCCTGCTGCTGGCAGCCAACTTCCAGTCGTTCAAATTGTCCTTCCTGGTGGTCTCTACTACCCCCGCCGTGATCGCGGGAGTCATCCTCATGCTCTGGGTGACGGGAACCACCCTGAACGTCGAGTCGTTCATGGGCGCCATCATGGCGGTCGGGGTCGCCGTGGCCAATGCCATCCTCCTGGTGACCTTCGCCGAGCGCAGCCGCCTGGGAGGGGCCAGCGCCGCCCAGGCCGCGGTCGAAGGGGCCCGCAGCCGTCTGCGGCCGATTCTAATGACGAGCGCCGCGATGATCGCGGGCATGGTGCCGATGGCTCTGGGTCTGGGTGAAGGCGGTCAGCAAACCGCGCCGCTGGGCCGGGCCGTCGTGGGCGGATTGGCCGTGGCGACGGTGGCGACACTGCTCGTGCTGCCGGCGATCTTCGCCCTGGTCCAGGCCCGCGCGCATCGACGCTCGGCGTCCCTGGATCCCACCGACCCGGCCAGTGCTATGGCAGAAACGCCATGACCAATCCATGAACCCCGAATATCGAAATCCGAGGCTCGAGCGAAGCGCCCAGCGCGAATTCCAAGGGCGGGGCGGCTTGACCGCCGTGGCTTGTCTGGCGTTGGGCGCCCTTTGCGGGTGCGGCCCCACGCCGGGAGACAAGCCGACCCAACCCTCCCCCGTTGCCCACGTGCAGACCGTGCTTGCCAGGCGGGGCCCGATCGCACGCAGCATCACTCTCCCCACCTTCCGCATCCTCCCGTTGTACGAGGCGACCCTCTACGCCAAGGTATCGGGTTATTTGAAAACGCTCACCGTGGACAAGGGCGATTCGGTCACCCAAGGCCAGGTGTTTGCCGAGATCGAAGTACCCGAACTGCTCGCCGACCAGGCCCAGTACCAGGCGGAAACCGAGGTCGCCCACACCAATTATCTGCGGCTGGCCCAGGCGCGTCAGCGAGCGCCGGACCTGGTGGTGCCCGAGACGGTCGATGACCTGCGTGGACAATGGGAAATCGCCGAGGCCAAATTGCAGCGGACACGGACCTTGCTCCGATACGCGCGCATCGCCGCGCCCTTTACCGGCATCGTCACGGCCCGCTACGTGGACCCGGGCGCGTTCATCCCGGCGGCCACCGCGGGCACACCGGCCCAGAGCGCGGCCATCGTCACCCTGATGGACTTCACCCGGCTGCGCGTGCA
>JAGWYX010000104.1 GCA_018969165.1 Verrucomicrobiota bacterium | reverse complement strand
ATGCGGAATTAGGCGGCAATGCAACATGCGGAATGCGGAATGCGGAATTAGGCGGCAATGCAACATGCGGAATGCGGAATGCGGAATTAGGCGGCATGGAGAGGGTCTGGGTCATCGCTCCGGTCCGTTCCTTCGCGCGGTGTTGATGGAGGCAACCGCGATCGCCACCAGTTCGTTGGCCTCCTCGAGCAGCGAGCTGGCTTGCCGTGGCGATACCTTGCCGGCGTCGACCAATAACTCGAGCCAGTAGCCCGATTCATCGGCTTCCTCCTCGACGTTCCCCATCTTGCTGATGAAATCAGCTTTGGACTTGGCACGACAGGCCGCGCGATAGTTCGCACCCACGGAAGTTCCGCAGCGGAGCAACTGCCGTCTCAGCACACCGCAGGCTTCATCGTGGGGCAAGGACTCGCAAAACTCGACGATTTGTAATGCGAACCGCTTCGTCCGCCGTTGCAAGTTAAAGTCGGGTGCCGGTCGATCGGGTTGACTGGTTGTCATGTTCCGCATTCCGCATTCCGCATTCCGCATTCCGCATTCCGCATTCCGCATTTGTCAGCCCCACACCTCCGCGCGGCGCAGTTGTTTGAGCAGCAGTTCCTCCAGCGAGGTATCCGAGCTGGTGGAGAAGAAATTGACGCCGCGCGCCTGGCAGAACTCGCGCAGGCGTTGACAGAAGTTCTGGACCGTCCGCTGGTAGGTCCCGAGGCGGAACTTGCCGAACGTGACCTCCTGTTGCGCGCCGGTCTCGGCATCGACCAGGCGCAGATCCCCGTAGGTCGCCGGCGCCAGCTCGTCGGGCGCCAGGATTTGCACGGCGCTGATCTGGAAATGGCGCCCGAGGAGCGCCTTGAGGCCTTCCTCGTAGCCGCCGGGATCGAGAAAGTCGCTCAGCACAATCGCCAGGCCCGTCTGGCGGGACCGCAAGGCGCCGCGGCGCAATGCCTCGTTCAAGTTCGCCGCCCCGCGCGCCGTCAGTTTGCCCAGGTTCTGAAAGAACTGCATGGCCGACTTGCGGCCGCGGACCGACCGGAGGGCGCCGCGCGCCGCCAGTTCGGCGGTGAGTTCCGGGCTTTGCGTCCCGGGTTTCGAGCCGGGGGCGCTTTCCATTTCGGGGAAGAGGTGGACGGAGACGCGGTCGAAGCCGCAGAGGGCGACGTAGCCGACGGCGGCGGCGACCTGGCGGGCGAAATCGAACTTGCGCGGCTCGCCGAAGGTCATCGATTCGCTGACATCGAGGAAGATCGTGACGGGCAGTTCGCGTTCTTCCTCGTAGAGTTTGAGGAAGAGGCGTTCGAGCCGGCCGAACAGGTTCCAATCCAGATAGCGCAGGTCATCGCCGGCGACGTAATTGCGGTAGTCGGCGAACTCGACGGACTGGCCGCGGGCGCGGCTGCGGCGTTCGCCTTTGGCGGAACTTTTGGCGCGGCGAGCGGCCAGCAGTTGGAATTGCTCGAGCCGGCGGAGCAACTCGGGGGTGAGGAGGGCGGTCATCGAGCGGCGCGAGCGGCAGGTAACAAATGGAGCAGGGTTGCCAGTTCCGCCGCGAGTTCTTGGAACTCCAGGCCGGTCAACTCACCCAACTTGCGCCAGTTCGTTGTCGGCAGGATAATCACTGAGAATCAAGCGGGGGCGCACCTTGGCGCTCAAGCCGAGGTCCACTAGCCAAACCTCACTTGGGGCGGGCTTGGGCATCAGCCGCCTCCAGGGCATCCAGCATGGCGAATCGCTCTCTCGCACGTTCGTCGCACTGTCGGAGCACCTCCGCGTCCTCCTCCAACTCGAAGATCAGCCGGGCCAGTTCCCGGCGTTCCTGAGAGGAAAGCTGGGGCAACGCGGCGGCGATTTCGGCTTTGCTCATGAAACGAACGTAATTTCCCCCCTCGAGGTTGACAAGCCTCAAGGCGAGGGCTCTGTCTGCTCTGGCCTGCGTCCCGCCACGGGCCAGGTCATTCTGCGGAGACTGTCGAGAGAAACCTTCATCCCAACGCCTTCACGCCGCCACCGCCGTCGCGTCGCGCGGCACGTCCTGCAAAACCTGGGCGACGACCTGGTCGGTCGTGATTCCCTCGGCTTCGGCCTCGAAATTCAAGATCAACCGATGCCGCAACCCCGCCGCCGCCGAGGCCTGGACGTCATCAAAACTCACGTTGAACCGGCCCTGGGCCAGGGCGCGCACCTTCCCGCCCAGGATCAACGTCTGGGCCCCGCGCGGGCTGCTGCCGAACCGGAGATACTGATTGACGATCGCCGCGGCTGTCTCGGTTTTCGGATGCGTGGCCTGGACCAGCCGGACGGCGTAATCCTTGACATGCGAGGCGACGGGCACCTGACGCACCAGCGTCATCAGTTCGAGCAATGCCTCGCGCGTCACCACCCGGCTGATCTGCGGTCGCACATTTTCCGTGGTGCGGTTCAGGACTTCGGTCAACTCCGCGCCGCTGGGGTAGCCGACCAGCAGCTTGAAGAAGAACCGGTCGAGCTGCGCCTCGGGCAACGGATAGGTCCCTTCCTGGTCGATCGGGTTCTGGGTCGCCAGCACAAAAAACGGCTCGCCCAGCTTGCGGATTTCGCCGCCGGCGGTGACGCTGTGTTCCTGCATCGCTTCGAGCAGGGCGGACTGGGTCTTGGGGGTCGCGCGGTTGATCTCATCGGCCAGGATCAGGTGCGCGAAGATCGGCCCTTTCTGGAACTGAAACTCGCGCCGGCCCGCGGCGTTTTCCATCACGATATTGGTGCCCAGGATGTCGGCCGGCATCAGGTCGGGTGTGAACTGGATGCGGTTGAACGAAAGGTCCAGCACTTCGCTCAGCGTGCGGACCAGGAGCGTCTTGCCCAGGCCCGGCACGCCTTCGAGCAGCACATGCCCGCCGGCGAACAGCGCGACCAGTGTGCCTTCGACGATGGCGTCGTGGCCGACGATGACCTTGCCGATCTCGGCGCGCAGCGCGCCGTAGGTCTGACGGAAAGACTGGATTTGCTGTTCGGTGCTATTTCTTGAGTTCGTCAAAGTAATCCTTCACGGCGCCCTGGTAGGCGCGGGGAATCTGTTCCTGGCTCAAGGCGCCCTGCGCGTCGCTCTGCGCCGCCAGCACGGCTTCTTTGTAATCCACGGTGCTCATGCCTTTGATGCTCACGCCCTTCAAACTGATGCTCGGCATCTGGCCACCCGGCGACATCTGCCCGCGCAGCTTCGTGGGCGCCACGGTGTCGGCCAGCTTGCCCGGACCGCGATCCGTGATCCCGCGCGGCGTCATGTCCGGACGGTTGATGCCCGAGTTGTCCCATAGATCAGTTCGCTCCAGCTCGGTCAGCCAACTGTCGCCTTCGTCGGCCCAGGTGCCGACCCCGTGCCCCGGCGAGGCGCCGCCACGACCACGACCAAAACCAATCGGGCCCCACCGGGACCCGCAACCGATGCCCATTCACCGGCCGTTGCCGATGGACAACTCGGCCACCTTCAACGCCTCCAGCGCGGCCAGCATCGCGTTCAAATCCCCGGCGTCCTGGGCCAGTTTGTTCAGTTCCTTGGCCGCCTCGGCCAGCGCTTGCGCCGCGGCGGGTTTCTGGCCTTTCTGCATCTGGCCGACCGCTTGTTTGAGGTATTCGGCGACCTTGCCGTACTGCCCGGCCGGGTCCACCGCCTTGGACACCTCATCCAATATCTTCTGCAACTGCTCGGGTGAGAGGTTGGCCGTCTGCAACTGGTCGATCATCTTGCGCATGGTCGCCTCGGCCATCTCGACCTGACCCTTCTCCAATTGTTCGGCCAGGTCCTTGCCCATCTTCTCCACCTGCGCCTGCATTTGCTGCAGCGCTTTGGCCAGGCTCCGCAGTTTGTCCAGGTCGGTAAGTGACGCCTTCAGATCGCGCAGGATCAGGTCGTTGTCCGCCGCGTTCAAGGCCGCGATCGCGGCGTCCAGACCCGGCAGGTCCAACCCGAGGCTCTTGGCCTGTTGCGACAGCGAACTGAGCGATTGTTTGAGTTGCTGGCGCGCCGCGGCGCCCTCGGTGGAGTCGTTTGCCGGTAGACCGGCGGCGGCTTGCTGCGCCTTTTCCAATTCCTGCTTCAACCGGTCCAGGGCCTGGGCGTTGGCGGATTTGCTGCCGAGTGATTTCTGGAGGTTCTCGATTTGCTTTTGCAGGCTGGCGCCCGACGGCGCGCTTTCGCCGCTGGGTGTGCGGGCCGCTTGTTCGAGCCGGCGCAAGCCCGGGTTTTTGGCCAACTCGCGCGCTTCCTGCTTCAGTTTTTCGGTTACGCTGGTCACGTCCTTCAACGCGTCGCTCCGCGTCAGCGAGGCCTTCTGGAGGCGGTCGCCGAGTTCGTTGACCGTTTCGAGCGCCTTGCGCGTGGTGTCGAGCACGGGCGGATGGTTGGTCAGGTTGCGGCGGGTGAGAGTGGTGAGTTCGTGGCCCATCTCGCGGATGATCGCCGCGTCCTGCTGTTTCTGGAGGTAATTCTGGGAGCGCCGTTCAGGCACGAACCCCAGCCCCGCCCCGAGCAGCAGCGCCAACAAAGTCCACCGGGTCAACCCCGGCAAGTGGTAAGGGAGCAACCGGCGCGGTTCGAGGCTCGACGCGTGCTTGGCCGCGTCGCGCACCAGCAAGGTCTGCCAGCTCGTGTCGGTGGTGGCGGTGACGACCTCCAGGGCGGTGCTGAGCCGCTCCTGGAGCTGCTGGGTGCCGTCCACCCAACGCGCGGTCGCCTCGAGCGAGGGTGCCTGCCACCAACCGAGGCCGAACCCGACCAGCATCAGGAGCGCGGCCACGGCGCCGGCTCCGGGCAAGACGGTTACCGGGAGCGGGAAGAGCTTGTAAAGCGCCAGGGCCAGACACCACACCAGCGCGCCGAAGAACAGCCCGAGCCAAAAACCCTGCCAGCCGCCTTGCCAGCGACGCCGGCGAGCGACCCGTTCCAGCACCTTCTGGATGACCTGGAGTTCACTCATGGCTCGGTCTTAACGTGGCGCATCACCCCGGCTTTGGCCAGTTAAATCTTGCCCCCGTCCGCATCCGCCTCGGGCCGGACGCCGGTCGGCCGGAGCGCCGGCCTCCGGTCCGGGGCGGGCAGGGAGGTCAGCCATTCTTGGGCCGCAGCGTGCCCGCTTTGACCTCCCAGCGGCGCAGTTCCGGCGCCAGCTCACGCGGCCAGTTCTCCTCGGTGCAAGTCATGAAGACCTGGCTTTGGGCCACGCGCGCCCGCTCGATTAGCGGGAGGAAACCGGCGCGGCGCCTGGCGTCCAACTCGCCCATCACGTCGTCAATCAGCAGCACGGGCGGGGTGCCATGCAGGCGCGTGAGGTATTCGGCCTGGGCCATTTTCAATGCGATGGCCAGGGTGCGTTTCTGGCCTTCGCTGGCAAACGGCGCCACTGGTCGCTCGTCCAGCCGCATATCCAGGTCGTCCCGGTGCGGACCGACCAAGGTAGCGCGGTAGGCCCGTTCGCGGGACCGGGACTGCGCCAGTTCGACGGCGAATTCCGATTTGACCATCGGTCGGTAGCAGAGGCGGAGTTCCTCGGCGCCCGGGGCCATTCGCTGGTAGGCCTGGCCGGCCAGCGGGGCCAGTTCCGGAACCAATTGGCGGCGCCAGTGGATCAGCCGGTTGCCCAGCCGGACCAGTTCGAGGGAAAAGCTTTCGAGCGCGGTTGCATCCGGCGCCGGCTGCTTCAACAGGGCGTTGCGGGCGCGCAGGGCCTGGGTGTAGCGCTGCAAGGTGGGCAGATAGACCGCGTGGGTTTGCGACAAGAGCAGGTCCAGGAATCGCCGGCGAACGCGGGCGGTGCCTTCGACCAGATGCTGGTCTTCGGCGCAAAAGACCACGGCGCGCAGCGTGCCGAGGTATTCGGTCAGCCGGCGCACCGGCCGTCCGTCCAGGCTGAGCTTCCGTTCCCGGAGCGACCAGTACATCTTGATCTCGTGGGTGGCCTGGCCCACCAGGGTGGCGCCGACGAAATAGGCCGGCTGCCCGTGCCGGATCATTTGCGCGCCCCCGACCCCGCGGAAGGACCGCAGGGTGGCCAGCAGGTAGGCTGCCTCCAGGATGTTGGTCTTGCCCTGGGCGTTGTCGCCGAGCAGCAAGTGGAACCCGGGAGCGAAGTCCACATCCTGCCGGGCGTAGTTGCGGAAATCGCGGAGTCGGAGATGCGCCAGGTACACGGGTAGGCCGACCGGTCAACCGTAGGGATGGAAGGACCGGAGATTGAATTCTTCCAGCAACGCCTTGGGGATGTCGTGCAGGAACCGCGAGGGCCGCTGCAGCAGGTCGCCTCCGGCGCCTCCCGTCAGGCGGATCAGTGGGTAAGTCAGGTAAAGCTCGTTCCGGGCCCGCGTGATGGCGACATAAAACAGCCGGCGCTCCTCTTCTTCGTCCTCGGGCCGCTTGAGCGCCCGCGCCGAGGGGAACAGCCCGTCGCACAGCATGATGATAAAGACGACGTCGAATTCGAGGCCCTTGGCCTGGTGGATCGTCGAGAGCCGGAGATGCTCGGTATCGCCGGAGACCGGTGCGTTGTCCTCGGCTTCGACGTTCGACAGCAGGGAGAGTTGGGTGAGGAACTCCTGCGTGTCGCGGAACTGCGACGCGAAACCGGCGAGCTGCTGCAGGTCCTCGAGCCGCGAGCGGTAGTTGGCGTAATTCGCCTTGAGGAAATCCTCGTAGCCCGCCTCCAGGACCAGCTCGATCATCTCCGCGGGTTGATGGCAGAGCGGCTCGACCTCGAGCTGCGAAATCGTGGCGGTAAACTGCGCCCAGGCCGCGGCCGCTTTTTTCGGGACCGCGTCGGCGCAGGACTGGAGCGCGAGCGCCAAGGGCGTGGATTGCGGATTCGAGATTTGCGATTTGTTATTTGAAGTATCAGATTTCAGATTTCGACGCCGATCCTCCGGGGCCTGGGCGCCGGCTGCCGCGGGCTGCCCTCCGTCCTCGGGCTCCCGCCCCCCGCCCCTCGACCCCCGTCCACCATTCCGGAGCGTCTTCCATAGTTTATCCGCGCCTTTGCCGCCGACGCCGGGCAGGAGTTGCGCCAGGCGATTGAAGGCGAGTTCGTCTTGCGGGTTGCAGACCAGCTTCAGGTAAGCGGCCACGTCCTTGATGTGCGCCTGCTCGAAGAACCGGATGCCGCTGGTGATGCGGAAGGGGATGTTGCGCTTGGTCAGTTCGAGCTGCAGCTCCAGCGCGTGGAAGTGCGCGCGATACAGCACCGCCATCCGGTTCATGTCGGAGCCCTCCTCGCGCAACTCCAGGACCCGCTGGGCGACGAAGGCCGCTTGTTCGGCCGCGTCGGCGCAGGTCACCAGGACCGGCTTGAGACTCGAGGGCCGGACCGGCGCCAGTTGTTTGGCGAATTGGTGAAGGTTCGGCGCGATGGCCGCGTTTGCCACGGTTAGAATTTCGGGCGTGCTGCGATAATTGACCTCAATTTTATAGGTCCGGGCCTCGGGGTGCCGGCGCGGGAACTGGAGGATGTTCTGGAAGTTGGCGCCGCGCCACGAGTAAATGCTCTGGGAATCATCGCCGACCACCATGACGTTGTGATGCCGCGCCGCCAGCAGGTCGATGAGGTCGGCCTGCAACTGGTTGGTGTCCTGGTATTCGTCCACCAGGATGAACTGGAACTGGCGCTGGTAACGTTCGCGGAGATCGGCGTGGTCCTGGAGCAGCGCCAGCCAGCCGGCCAGGAGGTCGTCGAAGTCCGCCACATTGGTGGCGCGTTTGCGGGCCTGGTAGCGGCGGTGGACGTCCTCGATCTGCGGGCCGAGCGTCGCGAAGTAGTCATACTGCTCGGCCAGCGTCTGGAGGATCGACTGCTGCCGGTTGACGGCCAGCGAGAACAGGTCCGCCAGCACCTCGGCCTTGGGAAAGCGCGTCGCCTTGACATCGATGTCGGCCTCGGCGACGCACGTGCTGAGCAGGTGCTTGGCGTCTTCGCGGTCCAGGATGGTGAAATCCCTCCGGAACCCGAGCGCCTCGGCGTGGCGTCGGAGGAGGCGAGCGCCCACGGCGTGGAAGGTGCCGCCCCAGAGGGCCCCCAATTCGCCGCCGAGGAGATCGGCCACGCGCCGCAGCATTTCCTTGGCGGCCTTGTTGGTGAAGGTCAGCAGCAGGAGGCGGTCGGCCGGGACGCCCTGTTCGAGGAGGTAGGCGACCCGGTAGGTCAGGGTGCGGGTCTTGCCGGCGCCCGCGCCGGCGATGACCAGGACCGGCCCTGGCGGGGCGGTGACGGCGGCGTACTGCTGCTCGTTGAGTTCGCGGGCGTAGTCGATCTGCAAATCGACGGGGGACCGGAACGGTTGCAGCACGTAGTCACGCGGCATGCCGCCAATTCAAGAGACAAAGACCCGATGGCAGAAGCAAAAAATGGGATCAACACGCCACCGCGGTCGAGGTGGCCAGCAACTGGCGCAGCCGCCCGATGTTGGCCTCGATGCGGTGGATGTAATCGTTGGAGCCGTCCGGCCAATTCAAGAACCGGTAGAGGCCGCGGAAGGAATGATTGATCTTGGGCAGCACGTATTTCTCCCAGAAGAGCGGCGTCTTCTGCATCAAATCCTCGGCACTGGCGAAGGCACCCACGCCGGACGCCTGACCCGCATTGTGCCGGGCCGACTCGGCGAACTCCGAATACAAGACCGGCAGTTTGGCAACGTAATCGTCGGCAGCCATTTGGCCGAGCAAATCCGCCGAGCCGAGGGCATAGCCCACGATCCGTTCGAGTTCGCTGGCAAAGGGGATCGCCTCCAGGTCCACATTGACGCCGGTGCAGCGGATCATGTGCTGGACGGTGGTGATCTCCGGCCGGCGGAGACCTTTGTCAGCCAGGAATTCCGCGGCAAACTCCGTGCTGCGGTGGACATGGATCAGGGTGTATTTGGCGCCGGTCCCCTGGGTGTCCTGCCGCTTTTTGAGGTAGCCGGTGTCGTGAAACAGGATGGCCAGCAGGCCCAACTCGAACATCCGCTGGGACAGCGCCGGC
>JAGWYX010001035.1 GCA_018969165.1 Verrucomicrobiota bacterium | reverse complement strand
CGCCTTTCAAGCCGGGCCTGGAATGGTCCCTGGCGTAAGCTCTACCACGATTCGGCTTAACTCGCCCACTGCTCGGTAACGCGGCAATCCTCCGCCGCGCTACGCTGTCGCATGAACGATTCGACAGCGATGAACAGCGCACGAAGTGAGAAACAGACCAGGCAAGGCGGCGGCCGCGCTTTCCACAGCCGGCTGGAACCCTTCGTGGATTTCATCCGCGAACAACGCCACCGGCGCAAGACCTGGCAGGAAATCGCCGACCTGTTGCGCCGCGAAAAAGGCTGCGCCATCACCTTCCAGGGCGTTTACCAGTTCTACCGGCGGTTCGTGAAACGCCAGAGCCGCCCCCACTGGGAGCAGGCCGCCGTCATCAGCCCTGCCGCTCCCCGGAAAACGGTCCTGGCGTCCCTGCCACCCGGCCGCTCCTTCAACGCTCCGAATCCCGAATCCATCCAACTCAACGACCCCACCAACCTATGAGCACCACCCGGCGTATCCATCTGAATCCACAATCCAAAGGCAACCTCGGCAAGAGTTTCGAGGCCGAATTCCGCACCGCTTGGTTGGACCGCCACGCCATCCACTGGAACGGTTCCGACCTCGACGACCGGCATCGCACCTTCGCCAGTCGCCACCCCGACGTGGTCCGCTCCTACCGTCTGGGCAACGAACAGGAGAGCAAAACCGCCTTGCTGAGCCTGTTCCGCCGCGTGCTCAAGGATACCGCCGCGGTGCACGTCATCGACACTCGCGCCCAGGCCGACGCCCTGATCCTGGCCGCCCTGGAGGAGTTGCAACTGCTCGAGGTATGCGCCGACCAAGGCGTGCGGTTCACCTTTTTTCTGTTCCCCACCGACGACACCGAGAGCATGACCAACGTCGGGCGGTTGTTCCTCTACGCTGGCGACCGCGTCGATTACGTCGTGGTCCACAACCCGGCCAAGGCGCGCGGCGATTTGTTCCGGGGTTCGGCTCTGGAAAAAGAGTTGCTGGCCTACGGCGCCCGGGCCGTGACCTTGCCGGCCCTGACGCCGACGACGTTGCTGGCGATGGAAAAGGCGGAGGCCCTCGCCAAACGGAGTCTGAGCTTTGCGGAGTTGTCGCAGGTCGAGGCCGGCCACCTGGAGCGGCTGTTGGCCGGGGAGATTCAATGGGCGATGCAGAGGATGTTCGGCCAATACGACGCCATCGCCGACCTGCTGGTGCCGGCCGGATTGATTCATGCGCCGGAGAAGGTCGCCACACCCGCCGCGCCTGCACTGGCTGTGCAACCCCAACTCAACTTCGAGGAGTAGCCGTGGGTGGGACTGATTTCGACGCCTTGCTGGCGGGCACCTCGCCAGAGGAAGCCAAACGACTCTGGCGGGTTCTGTCCGACTGGTGCCAAGGGGACGAGAACTCGTTCCCGGTTCATCTGGCTCTGATCACGCGGGCGCAATGGCGCGCGGCGGGGCGCATCCCGTCGTTGATCGACGATTCGGTCGGGCGGATGGAACTCAAGCTCAAGGAATATCACCAGGAAACCCGCGCCCTGGTCACGGAGTTCGCCGGAGTCGCCGACACCAAGGCCAAGGCCCTGGAGAAAATCGTCACGGCAGCCGCAGACAGCATGAAAGAGGTGACGGCCAAGATTCAGGCGCGCCTGGCGGAGGCCGACCCAAATCCGCACGTAAGGAGACCCCGAAGGGCGCTGTCGGTTTTTTCGGCACACGGGCTGGCCGGGGGAGGCGGCTGGGG
>JAGWYX010000103.1 GCA_018969165.1 Verrucomicrobiota bacterium | reverse complement strand
CATGGAGATCCTCCGCGTCAACCTCTACCTCAAAAACGTGGTGATGGGCGTGATCCTGATCCTGGCGGTCACCATCGATCGGCTCGACCTGCCGATGCTCAAGCGCACGGCGCGCTGGCTCCGGACATGAACGCTGCGAAAGCCTTGAACCTGCTGCTCGCGGCCACGGTGGTGATCCTGGCGCTCTTGTATGTTTCGGCAGCCAAGCAGCCGGCCCATCCACCGGGCACTGCGCCGGCGACGACCCCGCATCCGGGGGCCGAAGAGGAATACGTCCTCATCGCTGTCTCGGTCGGTAACGCCTACTGGATCGATGCGCGGGACGGGTTCAACGACGCGGCGCGCGACCTGGGCGTGCGTGCGACCTTCACGGGTCCGCAGGGCAGCGATGTCCGACAACAGGTGGATTTGATCGACACCTCCATTGGGCGTGGCGTCCGAGGGATCATCCTCGTGCCGGCCGAACCGGAGGCGGTGATTCCCGCCATCGACCGGGCGATCGCCGCCGGCATCCCCGTCATCACCCAGGACACCGATTCGCCGCGCAGTCGGCGCTACACGTTCATCGGCACCGGCAACTTCCAGGCGGGCCGGCAGGGCGGAGATTTGCTCGCCCGGCAGATCGGCGGCCGGGGCGAGGTGGCGATCCTGACGATCCCTGGCCAATGGAACCTCGAGGAGCGCCGGCGCGGCTACGAGGCCGCCCTGGCACAGTACCCGGGCATCAAAATCGTCGCCGTCGGCAATGACCAGGCCGAGGAAAGCCAGGCCGCTGCCGAGGCGAAATCGATTCTGCAGGCGCACCCGGACCTGGCCGGCATGGGCTGCGTGGACGCCGCGGGTGGGGTGGGGGCGGCGGTTGCCGTGCGGGACGTCGGCAAGCAGGGCGTCATCAAAATCATCGCGATGGACCGCAATGAGGCGACACTGGATTTCATCGAGCAGGGCTTTATCCAGGCTTCGCTGGCTCAGCGCTCCTACTCGATGGCCTACCTCGGGCTCCAGATGCTCCACGACTTGAATCATGGCAAAATCAAAATGATCGCCGACTGGCGAGCTGCCGGGACTTGTCCCTTGCCGGCGTTGGTGGACACCGGCGCGGTCATCATCACCCCGGCCAACGTCCGTCATTTCCGACATGCCAAATGAAAATCCCCCGTAGCATCCCAGCCTTCGCGCTGGGCCTGTGCCTGGCCGCGATTCACGCATCACCTTCGGTCGCCGCGGAGCCCCGGCAGACGATTTCGCTCGACGGCCAGTGGGCGGTCGCCGAAGGCACGATGGGCCAGGTCCCGGCCCGCTTCGGGCACGCGGTGCCGGTGCCCGGCCTGGTGGACATGGCCACGCCGCCCTTCGCCGAGGTGGGCACCCCCAGGTCGCGCGACTTGCGCCAGGCCTTCTGGTATCGCCGCACCATCGTCCTGCGCGGAACCGTGCCGACGGTGGCCACGTTGAAGGTCCACAAGGCCGCCTATGGCACTCGAGTCTTCCTGAACGGCAGCCTCGTCGGCGATCATTTGCCGAGTTTTACACCCGGTTATTTCGACGTTCGTCCCCACCTCCACGGCCAAGGCGCGACCAACGAACTGATCGTCCGCGTCGGCGCCTTCCGCGATGCCGTGCCTGATACGATTCCGGCGGGCTGGGACTTCGAGAAGACCAAATATATCCCCGGGATTTTTGATTCGGTGGAGTTGATCCTGTCGGGCACCCCGAACATTGTCCGCGTGCAGGCGGCGCCGGACCTGACGAACCGACTCGTGCGCGTCCAGACGCTGGTCCGCAACGTCGGGACTGAAGTTCGTGCCCGCCTGAACCTGCTCGTGCGCGAGGCACGCTCCGGGCGCGTGGTCGCTCGGGCGCGCTCCGAGTCCATCTCCCTTGGGCAGACCGAAGAGCGGACCGTCACCGTCGAGGTCCCGCTGCGGCGTTGCCGTCTCTGGTCGCCGGACGACCCGTTCCTTTACGAGCTGGAAGTCAGTTCGGGCGCGGACACCCTGCACACGCGTTTCGGGATGCGCGAGTTTCACTTCGATCCGCGCACCGGGCGCGCGATCCTCAACGGGCGTCCGTGGTTTTTGCGGGGCAGCAATGTCACCCTTTACCGTTTCTTCGAGGATTCGCAACGTGGTGACCGGCCGTGGCGGGAGGAGTGGGTGCGGCGGCTGCATCGGCGCTTTAAGGAAATGCACTGGCACGCGCTGCGTTACTGCATCGGCTTTCCGCCGGAACTCTGGTATCGCGTGGCCGACGAAGAAGGATTTCTGATCCAGGATGAATTCCCGCTCTGGCACTTGAGCGGCGGGCGGCACGACGAGACCTGGCCGCAGGGATTGAAAGCCGACGAGCTGGCCCGCGAATACACCGAGTGGATGCAGGAGCGCTGGAATCACCCGTGCGTGGTGATCTGGGACGCGCAAAATGAAACCGTCAGTCCGGAAACCGGCCCGGCCATCCAGCAGGTGCGCGGGCTGGACCTGTCTCATCGGCCGTGGGACAACGGTTGGTCGCCGGCCCAGGCGCCCGGCGATTGCTTCGAGTCCCACCCGTATCTTTTCCAGAACCCTGATTTCAAACTGGCCGACCTGGCGCGCGTTTCCGGCGTGCCGCGCGGCAACGCCCTCCCCAACGCGGGAACCAATGCCATCCTTCTCAACGAATACGGCTGGCTCTGGCTCAATCGCGACGGCACGCCGACGACCTTGACGCGCAAAATCTATGCGAACCTTTTGGGCGCCGACGCGACGGCGGCCCAGCGGCGGCACCTTTACGCGCGCTCTCTGGCGGCGCTGACCGAGTTCTGGCGCGGTCACCGCGCGTGCGCGGGGGTGCTGCATTTCTGCGGGCTGGGTTATTCGCGGCCCGACGGGCAGACCAGTGATCACTTCCTGGATCTGGAGCAACTGGTGTTCGAGCCCGAGTTTTACCACTATGTGCGCGATGCCTTCGCGCCGGTCGGCGTCATGATCGATGCCTGGGCGGACCGGTTTAACGGCGGGGAGCGGCGGACCATCCCGGTGATCGTGCTCAACGACCTTTACCAGCCGTGGCACGGATCGCTGCGCCTGCGCCTCGTCCGCGACGGGGTGGTCCTGCACCAGGAGACGCGGCGATGCACGGTTCCGGCGCTCGGCGAGGTGCGCGCGGAATTTGACAGTGCCGTCCCGGTCGAGGCGGGCCGCTATCAGCTTGAGGCGACCCTGCTCAATGCCGGGAGCGGGCCGGTGTCCAGCTTGCGCGATTTTGAGGTGCGCCCGCGGTGAATCGCTGCCAGCCGGCGCCGCGGAGCGCCGGCCTCGAGCGTCGTGCGCGGCCGGGAGGAGCAATCACCGAACCTGCCGACGACGGCCGTCGGAACGGCGCGACTTCGAATCCCACACGCCCTGTTGCTCCAGTTCCACGGCCGCCTTTCCCGGCCAGTCGCGATTGGCCGCGGGGCTGGCGGGGCTCGGGTGCAGGATTCTCCCGATCTTTACCCCGGCGCGGTCCAGCACCCGGCGCGCCCGTTTCTCGGCGAACTCGCCGATGCCAATCACCCACTCCGGTCGCAGCGCCGCCACCACCAGTCGCAAGTGCCGGTCGCACGCCGCGAACAACACCGCCGCCTCCGCAGCCCGCAGCTTGTCGGGCGTCAGGTTCCGGCCCGTCTCGCCGAAAAACACGAGCGGACAGTAGTTGACGACGAAGTGATGCGCGAAAAAGGTCTCCGGGCGGCCGAACCGCTCGGCAAACAAACCCCAAAGCCGCCGCCCGCTGACCTCGGAGCGATGGCAGGCAAATCCCAGCACCGGCCGCTTGGGATGCTCGCGCGCGGGGCGGCCGATCGGCCCGGACAGGCGCAACCAATCGCGGACGACGGCAATCTCCCCAAACGGCACCCCGGTTTGCGCCATGCCGAACGGGCCTGGGTTCATCCCGAGGAACACCACCCGCTTCGGCCCCCGGCCGTAGCGACGGAGGTAGGCCTCGTGCACCGGCCAGGCATAGCTCAACGGATTGTAAACGTGCGCCACGGGCGCCTCGAATCCGAGGGGCGCCACCGTCGCGCCCAGTTCACGCGCCAATTCCACCAGGCCAGCGCGCTGGGCGGCTTCCGATCGCAGGTTCAACATCAACCGAGTTTACGGGCCGGCGGGAAGTCCTGACGAGCCGGATTTCTTGACCTCGGCCAATTCGACCCACCAAAAGAAATGATTGCCACAATTCGTTTATCTGAGTCACACTCGGCGGGTTTACTGCATGAGCAGCGTCGCGCTAAACGAGCCCGCACCCGCCCAACCGAGCCCTTCGGCCTCGGCGCCGACCGATTTTTCCCAGCCGGTGCGCCGGCCCTCGCGGAGCGCCTGGCGGCTGCTCGGGGACGTGCTGGACCACGGCGGCCCCGGCTACCTCCAGTTCGCCATCACCAACGTCTGCAATGCCAAGTGCGATTTTTGCGGGTTCGCCGTGGACCGGTTTGACCCGCGCCAACGGCGCAGCGTCACGCTCGACGAGGCCCGCCTGGCGATCGATATCGCGGCCCGGAACCACATCGGCTACCTCCTGTTCGTCGGCGGCGAGCCCCTGGTGCACAAGGACCTGCGCGCGATGGTGCGCCACGCCGCCCAACAGGGCCTCCACCCGATGATCTGTACCAACGGCTCGCTCTGGACCGATCGGAACATGCGCGAGTTGGCCAGCGACGGCCTCAGCAGTGTGATCATGTCGATTGACGCCCACGACGTGGCCCGCCACGAGCAGAACCGCGGGCTGCCGGACGTCTGCCGCAAAATTCAGCACGCCAACGAGGTCTTCGCCACGCTGGGCATCCAGACCACCGCCAGCGTCACCGCCAGCAAGCTGATCGACGACTACGACAAGCTGCCCGGGTTCCTGTCCGCCCTGGGCTTCCGCAGTTGCACGTTCAGCTACCCGCTGACCAGCCTGGCCTCCAGCTACCTCAGCTTCAGCGACTCCAGCCTGGTGGCGTATCGGACCGAGGAACTGGTCCAGGTCTTCGAGCAGATCAAACGGATGAAGAAACGGAGCGGCTACCCGGTCGTCAACCCCACCGAGTCCCTCAGCGAAATGCAACGGCACTTGCGCCGGCAACCGGAACGCTTCGCCTGCCTCGGCGGCCACAAATACTTCTACCTGGATTGGAACCTGAATCTCTACCGGTGCCACTTCTGGGAAAAACCCATGTGCCACATCCGCGATTTCAACCCCTCCCGGCTCATCCGCGACGGCTGCACCCGCTGCATGATTGATTGCTACCGGGACCCGAGCGTCTTGCAGTTCGTGGCCATAAGCGCGAGCGATGCCTGGCATAACCTGCGGCGCGGCCGCCTGGGGGCCGCCGCCCGGAACCTCCTGGACCGCCGCAACTGGATTTCCCTCAAGGCGGTCTGGGAAGACCGCCGCTGGATTGGCAAGGTCTGAACCGATTTCTGATTGACCGGAATGGGAAATTAGTGTGGTGATAGACGACCTCTTTGGTTGTCTGAACGCAATGTCAACAATTGCCAACAAAGCCGGGCGAATGGCGCGCCCGCCCGCCGCGGCCAAATACGACGCGCACCATAACGTGTTGTCGCAGACCTACGGCGCCCTGGCCGACCTCCGGCGGGAACTGGCCGACTCGAAGACCGCCGTCGCCGAGCGGACCGACCTGCTCAAGCTCTTCGCCGAATGCACGGATTCGCAGCGGGCCTGGCTGCTCCTGGAGGATTATTTCGAAAAACTCTCCCTCTCGCGCAAGGATTTCACCGCCCACGATTGGTGGCCGCGCCTGTTGGCCGCCCACGGCGAAGAGCGCTTGGAGGAATTAGCCCTGGTCTTCCTGCGCGCCAACCGGCCGCTGCCGACCGAATTGAGCGCTCACGCCAACTTCGAGCGGTTCGCCGCCCTCGAGGAGACCGAGCGCGAACAGCAATTCGTCCGCGACCTCGAGCAGTGGATGTTTCCCCCGCTGCCCGCCCACCTGGACTCACCCCGCGCCGCGCTCCGAGTCCTGTGCGCGGCGGAGCTCCGGGACCCCGCCGCCGCCTTGCACCACCTGCGGATCGAGTTCAGCCTCTTCCGCCCGCGCAGCGGCGAGAAGCTGCGGACCCTGACCGAGATCCTCGAGTTGCGCTTGCGCGCCGCCCACGAGCAGGAGCTGTTCTCCGCCTCCGACTGGACGTTCATCCGCTGGTTGACCGAGCACTATCGGGCGCACGCGACGAACGGGGATGCATTGACGTTGGATGGTCTGGAGCTGCTGCAATGGTTGGCCCACTGGGGCCATAATGGCCGGCTGGAAACGGCCGGTTCCTCCCAACCCCTGGTCTTTCACGGCCAGGTGGCCGAGTTGACCCCCTACCTGGACGGCACCGACGGCGATTTGCTCTTCACCCATCGCCTCACCTTGCCGGGACAGCCGCCGGTGCCGTTGAGCCACGCGCGGTTCTTTGCCGGGTCGCCCGCCCTGGCGTTGGTCGGCCAGACCTTCTACCTCCTGCGCAATCCCCCGCGGCCGGACCTGCTGGACCAGTGGATTCAAAAGGCCTCACTGTCGATCCGCCAGTTGAGCCACCGATTCCTCTCGCATCTGCGGCAGCACCACGCCCACAACGGTGTCAACTGGGACCAGGTTTGCCTCATGCACCCCGCCGTGCCCCAGTTCGTCTTCGAGCTCAATGACGAAACCGTGCGCTTGCGCCTGCTGGCCCGCAGCGAACGCGACCAGAGCCTCTGGCAGTGGAACGGCCACGAATGGCAATCCACCGGCACCCCTCCCCGCGCCAATGATAAATTCGAGTTCCTCGATGACCCGCGCCTGGGACTGGCCACCGATTGGTTGCGCCGCCTGGACTGGTTTGCCACCGAACCCGGCGTCTGGAGCGGCGACGCCAACGAGAATTTTCTCGACTCGCTGGCCACCGCCTGGCCGGAGCGGCCGGCCGGAGCGGAGTTTCTCGGGAACCCCGCCTTCCAGCGCCTGTTCCTGTCCCCGCGCAAGCTGCGCCCCCGCCTCCTGGTCCACGGCAGCGGCATCGACTGGTTCTCCGTCTCCGCCGAATGGGAACAGGAAGGGTTCAAACTGACGCCCGCCGACCTCCAACGACTGGCCACCGCCACCGGCCGCTTCGTTAAACTGCCCGACAGCGGCTGGCTGGAGCTGGATACCGAGGCGGTCCTGGGCGCACACGAGGCCCTGGCGGATTTGGGCCTGGAGAGTTTGTCGCCCGTCCCCACGCGTGTGGCCTTATTGCAGGCCGCCAACCTCGACGAGCAGAGCCTCCAGCGCTTCGGCGAGCAGCCTCAGGCCCAGACCCTGCGCCAGCGCATCGCCCACTTCTCCGGCATCCCCGGCACCGCGCTGCCCCGGCAGTTGAACGCCGAGTTGCGCCCTTACCAGCGCGACGGCTTCCACTTTCTTTGCCACCTCACCAACCTGAACCTGGGCGGGGTTCTGGCCGACGACATGGGCCTGGGCAAAACCCTGCAGACCCTCACTTGGCTGGCCTGGTTGAAGCAGCGACACACCAAAGCCCCCAAGCCGGCCCTGGTCATCTGCCCCGCCTCGGTGCTCCACAACTGGCAGCGCGAATCAAACCGGTTCACCCCCCAGCTCAAAGTCCTGGTGCTCGCCAGCGGCGCCGCCCGCCACAACCTCCGCCGCCAAATCCCCCAGCACGACCTCATCATCACCAACTATGCCTTGCTCCGGCGCGACCTGGATGCCCTCAAACAATTCGCCTTCCGCGCCGTCATCCTCGACGAGGCCCAGTTCATCAAGAATCCCAGCGCCCAGGTCACCCAGTCCGTCAAACAATTGCGCGCCGACCACCGCCTGGCCCTGACCGGCACCCCCCTGGAAAACCGGCTGCTCGACCTCTGGAGCATCCTGGATTTCGTCCAACCCGGCTACCTCGGCACCCAAAGCCAGTTCCTCGAACATTACGAGCCACGGGACGCCGATCCCGCCGTCCAACGGATCGCCCGCCGCCGGCTTTCGGCCAAGCTGCGCCCCCTGCTGCTGCGGCGGCTCAAACGCCAGGTCGCCCAGGACCTGCCCGATCGCATCGAGGAGCGCCGCGATTGCGAACTCGGGGAGGCGCAGCGCAAACTTTACCTCGCCGAACTGCGCCGCAGCCGCGAGCAGGTCATGAAGACCGTCGAGGAAAAGGGCCTGGCCAAGAGCAAAATCCATGTCCTGGCCGCCCTTACCCGCCTGCGCCAGATTTGCTGTCACCCCCAACTGGTCGGCAACGATGCCGAATCCGGCAAGACCGAGACGTTGTTCGAGTTGCTCGAACCGTTGTTGGCCGAGGGCCAGAAGGTGCTCCTCTTCAGCCAATTCGTCCAAATGCTCCGCTTGCTCGAACGCGAGTTCCAGCAACGCCAGATCCCCACCCACATCCTCACCGGCGAAACCAAGCACCGCCACGAGGTCGTCAATACCTTCCAGCAGGATCCCAATGCCGCCGTGTTCCTCCTCAGCCTCCGCGCCGCCGGCACCGGCTTGAACCTCACGACCGCCAGCTACGTCGTCCTCTACGATCCCTGGTGGAACCCCGCCGTCGAAGCCCAGGCCATCGACCGCTCCCATCGCATTGGGCAAACCCAGGCGGTCAACGCCTATCGCCTCATCGCCCCCGGCACCGTCGAGGAGAAAATCTGGGAACTCCAGCAACGCAAGGCCCAAACCATCAGTGACGTCCTGGGCGAGGAAGGCTTTGCCCGCAACCTCAGCAAAGACGACCTGGCCTACCTCTTCGCCGAAGATTAGCCCGCGACCCGGCTGGGTTCACCGCCCCGCGCCTCACTCGCCCGACCCGTAGCCGCAGGTTTTAACCGGCGCCTCCGGCCCCAGCCGCAGGTTGAAACCTGCGGCTACGGCGCGGGGTTCTGATTTGCGCCAGGCAACCGCAGGTTGAAACCTGCGGCTACAGCGGGCGCGGTGGGATTTGCCCCCCCCATCGAGCCGGGCAAAAAATTCCTGCAACCAACTGGACGTCTGGTTGCGTCCAGC
>JAGWYX010000102.1 GCA_018969165.1 Verrucomicrobiota bacterium | reverse complement strand
AAGACATAAGCGACACGATGCCCGTCGTCAGGCTGGCTAAGATAAACTGCTCGTTGAAGAGGTTTTTCATGCGCGCTCTCTTTTGAATGGTTGCTGCTCTTTCTACGTCCACGAACGCCACCGTCGCTTGTCATTGCTCTGACAACCGAGCATCGTAAAAGAGGTGGCTGAAATTGGTGACCGCTGGATCGCTGAACTGTGCCAGTCCATTGGTGTTGATCGTGATGTTCGTCAAAAGGCTCCACGTGACCAGATTGGTAGAGGATTGGACCGCGTACTGCTGACCCGTCACACCGGTAAGCGTGCCCTGCACACCGCTGCCGGGCGAGAGGCTGGCGCCCAACTTGCCGATCACGCCGGACTGCAAAGCAGTGGTGCCACTTAGACCTAGAAACCGGCCGTTGCGGAACGTCAACACTGACGGGCTGGCGGGCACATCCCGTACCACCCAGTTGGTACCATTCGATGAAGTCCAAATGACAGGCCTTCCGTTCGTGGGGTCCAGCACGGGGCCGCTGACGACAAATTGACCCGCACCGTAGGCCACAGACGTGAAAGCGACCCCAGGGTAAGCGCAGACATTCGTCTTATCCAGTTGTAGACTCCAGTTGAGACCGTCCGGCGAGGTCCAAATCGTCGCATGCTCCTGGCTTGCTGGTGCGTTGAGCAAATATCCCCCGACCGCCACAAACAAGCCGCTACCAAAGGTCAGGGCACTTGTGCCACCTTGATAGGCGCTTGGACCCGCGGCGGGATGCTGGGTCCAATTCACTCCGTCCACCGAGGTCGCCACTGAGATGTAGTTTAGACCCTGCCCAAGTGCAACGAACTTATTGTTTCCATAGGCGACGACGCCGAAAGACCCTGGGTTGTCCCAGCCAAGCTGAGGAGCCCAGTACCATGGCGTCCAGGTCACACCGTCGGGTGAGGAGGCAACGAACGCGCCGAGACCACTCCCTGGTGGACCCGATCCCACGGCGACGAATTCACGATTTCCATAGGTTATGGCGTAAAACGAATTCGTGGTTCCGGCGCTGTGTTCGGTCCAACTGATCCCATCGGCCGAAGTAAGGACAAGCCCGTTTAATCCGACCGCACAAAACTGGCCGTTTCCCCAGGTAATGGAAACAAGACTTGGCACCGCAATGGGGTTCCGGGTCCAGGTTGCACCGTCCGATGAATAGAAAAGCATCGCCGCGATAAACTGCTCCTCTTGGTCGGAAACAGCACCGCCGCCCACGAGTCGCCCGTTGCCAAACGCAACCGATGCCATCCTAAACAGAGTGCCAGAGCTGTTCGTTGTTGGGACGGTGCTCGTCGTCCAATTGTCCAACGGGTCTGCGCTCCAGCCGATTTCAACCGGACAGAGCAAGGACACCACTGTGCACGTTGTGATGAGTTTCATATCTCAAGTCTCCTCATGTTGTATTACGATCGCCCACCAAAATACAGACATCGCGTGCTCCTGCCGCTCCCAACCGTTGTTGTTGTTGTACCGCCCCTACGCATAGACGCCATTTTCTTAGTTGGTATTGATGTACCAGTTATGCTGATATGATAAGAGAAACCGCCCATCAAAAAACGAAATGGTATTCTCTATCACGCAACCTATTGACGCTCAAGCAGAGGTACGTCGTATTTTAGTGCTGTTCGTGTCGTCTTGGGCGTGTGGTCGCTCAGGTAATCGAAATCCACCAGCGCAATCTGATGCAACCAGGCCGGCCCGGGGGCGATCTCGGGTAGAACGCCGCGATAAAACCATCCGATCGAATCGTCAACCGAGCCCGGATGCGTCGCTACAACGATGTTCCGGGGCTCCTCGCCGAGACCGGCCTTGGCGAGGTAAGTCCACTCGACCGCGCCCGACTGGAACCGGGTGGAGAAATAGGGATCCGTCGCGATCATGCGCCGCGCGCTTTTACCGGGCAGCGGGATGCTGACCAAGGGTAGCGCCAGCAACGGGCCGTTCCCGGGCGACGCGCCGGCAAAGCGGAAGACTGCCGCGGTGTTGGTGCCCAGATCGGCGCCGGTCCCGTTGATTAACGGCAGCCAGGCGTCCGACGTGAGGTGCTCGGGCCAGGATGGCAGCGAGACCGTCAGGTCCGCCGTCAGCTTTTGCCGGGTTCGCACGCGGACCTCGCGGATCCACAGGAATGCCCCGAGATCTTGGACTGTGCGATGGCGGATGCTCACCTCGAGACCGGGCTCGGCGGGCCAGCGATAGGTCAATTCGAGCCGGTCACGGGCACGGACCACTTCGGGTTTCTCCAGCGGCAGCGTTTCGCCCCGATAACGAATGTCGCCCGCTGATGCCTCGCGAGGGGCCATCACCTGCTCGAGCGGTTCGGCCCAGGCAACGGCGGCTCCGTTCGCGTTGAGCTCGAGGTAGCGGTGACCGTGGCCAATCACGAGAGCCGTCGCCGGCACGGCGATGCCATTCGACGCGGTGGATGCCAGGCAGAGTACGACCGTGAACGCCGGTAGCAGCCGACGCAAGTCGACTCTAACTGATTTCACGCTCGGCATTTTGCATTTCGAATTCCGCGCAGCTTCCCTTCCCGGCAGCGTAGGTATCGAGAACACGAAACCGGATCGGATCGGCGTCGGGGCGACCGCGCCTTGGACCGCAGCGGTCCTCCGCTGCATTGCCCGAAGCCCAAGCCCGCTGAAAAGCGCCAGAGGACTGGCGCACTCCAAAACCTGGCGGTCGTTCTCACGACCCTACGCTTCGCGTGGGTGCGCTGTGGAGCACGGGTCTGTGACCGGCAAGCGGACCGGTTCACGCCTTGAGTCCCTTGAGATTGGCCTCGTATTTCTCGTTAGCCTTGATCATTTCGTCCCAGGTCACCTCGCGCTGCTGATAGGCCGCCATGCGGCCCAGGATGGTGGTCAGGTTACTCCGCACACTCGCCGCGACGGTCGAATTCGAGCAATCCCCTTCCGTAATGGCCTTGTGGAACGTGGCGATGTTATTGACCACGCCGTCGGTGTAGAGGTTCGCCAGCTTGCCCCCGTTGTAGGCATCGTCACAATGGACAAACACGACGCCGAAGTAATGGGTGTCGATCGTGCCGTTCATTCCGTACATGCGACACTGGATGTCGTCCCAGCCTTTGCCCACTTGCTTCGAGCTGAAACTGACGACCACGTCGTTGGGATAATAGAAGATGACGTCGAAATGGTCCCAGCACCCGTTCTCGACTGGCGGCTTGATGCGGCCTCCGGTGCCGTAGGCCCGCGTCGGCGCCGCGTCCAGAATCCAGTCCGCCACGTCGATGGCGTGGATGTTTTGCTCGGTGATGACGTCGCCCGACAAGGTGCGATCGGCGCCCCAGCCGCGGATCCGCGCCTCCGGATCATTCGGGTGCTCGCGCAGGTACTGGTCCATTGCGTCCCAGGTGTTGCCGGTCTGGTAGGTGGCCTCGCCGGAGATGATGCGGCCGATGCCACCATCGTGCACCAGCTTGATCGCGGTTTGATACTTGTCGTTGGCGCGGGTCTGGAAGTCCACCAGGAACACCTGTTTGCTATCCGTGGCCTTCTTGCCGCTTTCCGCGACCGTGTGACAGCCGGGAACATCGACGGCGATCGGTTTGGCCAGGTAAAGGTGCCTGCCGGCGTCGATCGCGGCGGCGGCTTGTTCGGGATGAAAATACGGCGGGCTGATGATGGCCACGGCGTCGAGTTTCTGTTCGAGCAGCCGGCGATAGGCGGACAGGCCGGAGAATCGCCGGGCCGAGTCCACTTGGAATTTCTGCCCCGTCGAATCGGCCCGCTCGGGAAAGTAATCCGCGACGGCGACGACGTTGTAGCCGCCGTTCTTGCGGAACAGATCGGCGATCCACGTCCCGCGGCCGCCGCAGCCGATCAGGCCGAGGTCGATTTTGGAATTGGCCTCGGCGCCAAAAACCAGCTCCGGCTTGATGACAGCGACCGAGAGGGCGGCCGCGCCGGCTCCGGCCAGAAACCGACGGCGCGTCAACGTGGATGGGCTCGCGTCGCAGTTTTGAACCGGGAGAGAATACCCCGAGTCAGAGTGTTGCGCGTCGTGCCTCTGAACCACCGCCCGTCCCGTAGCAGCCGAGGTAAGTCGGCTCTGATCGTCTCCGGCCAAAGTGTGAGCGGACTCACGTCCGCTGCTACTCGGTACGTGGAGAGACAGTCGGGAGCCGATCTTGGGCGCGAAGTTTTGGCGCGTCAGTTCGGAGTTCAGAGAGGGACGGATTGTGGGCATAAGTTTGTGGGCCTCCGGTTGAGGATTGGTTTTCAGCATAGGCACCCGACGGAAGGGCGCAGGGAGCGCCGGCCTCCGGCCCTGGGCCGCGCCTGGATCCTGGGCACTGCACCAGCAACTCATCGGCCTTTCCGGCGAGATGCGCCAATTATGGAAGCGCTGGCGCCTGGTGCAAGCCCGGTTTTTGGCCACCTTCCGGACCGCGACTGCTCCGAAGCCGCAGCGGCCCCGGATCACCAACGACGCGAGATCCCCCACCAGTCGACTCCGTACCGACCCGCTGCGGGTTGAGGACAACTCGCGCTCCGGGTGGACACCACCCGCTGGAGTCGGAGCGAACCCGGAGGGCCGGCCTCCGGGTGGCAGCGTCCTAATCTCGGAGCGCGGCTCTGTGAGCCGCAGCACCGCCGCTGCAAAATCAAGCCGCGGCGAGTCACAGACTCGCGCTCCAATTGCAAATACGGACACTGCGCTCGCGGTCCGGCGCTTTACAACCGCGAGATTTCTGATACACAGAGACGACGATTTCATGAGCTCGCCCCCGATCCCGCCCCCCCAACCGCGGCTCCTCTACATCGACAACTTGCGGTGGCTGATGATCGTTCTGGTGGTCGCGGTCCACGCCTCGGTGACCTACAGCGGTGTCGGCAGTTGGTATTACACCGAGCGGATCGAGGTGGACCGGGCTTCGCTGTTGTTGTTCGTGGCCTTCGAGGCGTGCACGCAAGCCTACTTCATGGGGCTATTGTTTCTGATCGCAGGATATTTCGTGCCGGCGTCGTTCGATCGGAAAGGCGCGAAACGGTTCCTCGCGGACCGCGCGTGGCGGCTCGGGATGCCGACGCTGATCTACGCGTTCCTGGTCCACCCGCTGATTAATTATTACCTGCTGGGATTCCGGTGGACATTGCCCAAGCCGCCGTTTTTCCGGGCGTATGGGCATTACCTCGCCGGTTTCAGGTTCGTCAGCGGCACCGGACCGATGTGGTTTACCTTGGCATTGCTGATCTTTTCGGCGGTTTACGCGGGGGCGCGGCTCCGTGTGGTTGGCAGGCCAAGAGCGGCGGCGGCGGCGCCGCCGCTGCCATGCCACCGGGACGTGGTGGTGCTCGGGTTGCTGATCGGCGCCGGGACATTCCTGGTGCGGTGGGTCGAGCCGATCGGGAACAACGTTTTTAACCTGCAACTTGGATTCTTCACGCAATACATCGTTCTGTTCGCGGTGGGCGTTCGGGCCTATCGCGCCGACTGGCTGCAGCGCATCCCGCAGGATTTCGGGCAGCGATGGTTCGCGGTGGCGATGCTGGGCGGGCCTTTGGGCTGGGCGTTGCTGCTGATCGGTGGCGGAGCGTTGTCCGGGGGCTTCGCGCGTTACGCGGGCGGCCTGACGTGGCAAAGCGCGGCCTACAGTTTCTGGGAATCCTTCTTCTGCCTGGGCGTTTGCCTGGGATTGCTGGTGTATTTCCGTGACGAGTTCAATCAACAGGGGCGCTTGACCCGGTTTCTGTCGGCCAACGCATTTACGGTCTATGTTTTTCACGCGCCGATTCTCATCGCCCTGTCGTTGGCCTTGCGCGACTGGCACGGCCAGGCCCTGGCCAAATTCGGTTTGCTGGCCGCGCTCAGCCTGGTGGCCAGTTTCCTGGTCAGCCATTTGGCGCTGCGCCGGATTCCGCTGCTGAAAGCGGTGCTATGACGGCAGGGTTCTCAGGACGGTGTCTTAGTTCTTGGTTGTTGGTTGTTGGCGGCCACGAGGCGCTGGGGGATCGCGATCGTCTGGATCGTGCTGCTCTTGGTGCTGCTCGCGCAGCGGTATTTTCCGGAACAGCTTGCGCCGAGTGTAGCAGCCCGGGGAAGATTTCTCGGGGATCCGATCCGGCTGAAGACCCCGAACCGCGCCACGACGGAGGTCGCAGCCGACATCCGGATCAAGATGGATCGAGGAATCTGCCGGGGCAGCGTCCAACAAGGCTCGAAGCGGACAGGCTTGTTCAACGCGTGCGAGGGCACCTGCCGCACACGAATCCCAACCGGCAGCGAGCTGATCCTCGATCCGCAAGGACAAACCGGCGACTACGAGGTGACGTTTGGACCCGACTTGTTCTCCCCGATGGCGCGGTGCGGCGTCCTGCTGCTCGGCGCGTTCTCCACGGAACAGGTCCGCAGCGGATCATCGTTTCGCTCAGTCCACTGCTTGTGGCTGTCGCCGCGTATGTCTGGCTCGGCCTCGTGTGTCGGAGATCAAGATTGGAAACACAACCAGAGAGCGGGGTCGGCATTTCCCACGGGCAAAGACGGAATCGCGCCCTCCCTCCCGACGGCGCGGTCAGAGACCGTCGCCCTACCCGCTTTACAATCTCGGGATTTCTGATAGACGGGCAGCCGGATCCATGACTGCGACCGCGCTTACTTCCCTCCTTACCTGGCTGCGGGGCGCGCTCATCTTCCGGTCGTCGGCGGCGTCGAAACCCGGCTTCGGTTGCCGCGTTCTCCTCGCCATCTTTATGCTCTCGACCTTTTGCATCCCCAGACGGGTCAACGCCACGACTTACGTGGTGGACCAAGCCGCGCCGGGAGCCGCCGACCCCAATCCGGGAACGGAAGGGCGCCCATTTAAGACGGTCGGACGCGCGGCCGAAGTGGTCGGGCCGGGCGACACCGTCTTCGTCATGGCGGGGCGGTACCCGGAGCGGGTGACCGTCAGCGCCAGCGGCACCGCAGGGCATCCGATCACTTTTCAAGCGCTGCCGCGGCACGCGGCGCTCGTGGGCGGCTTCGACCTGCGGGCCAGCTACATTCGGGTCGCGGGTTTCGAGATCACCGCCGACAAACCGGCGGTGGCGGTGCAATTGGGCGGGAGCCATTGTGAAATTTTGGACAATAACATCCACGACATGATGGTCGGGGTCGCCGGCACCGTCGGTACGCCCGCGCCCGGGACGGGCACGCGGGATTACTCGGCGGTGGCGCACAACCGGATCGCTTACAACCGGGTTTATCACAGCGAATACGGGTTCATGCTGGGCGGGAACGACTGGCGGGTGGAGGACAATGAGGTGAACCGGTTGTTCATGTACGCGCCGGGGCGTCGGTTCGACGACTGCGATTACTCGAGGTTTTTCGGCAAAGGCTGCGTCGAGCGCTACAACTATTACCACGGCAGCACCTCCGCCGAGATCCGCGTGGCCCATGTCGATTGCCTCCAAACCTTCACCGTCAACGGCGAGATCGCGCAGGACCTGGTGTTCGAATCCAACACCTGCTTCGACTTCCACCAGTTGTGCATGGTGGAAAGCGCCCCGCATTTCGGCAGCGTCAGCCACTGGACGTTCCGGGGCAACATCGTGTCGGCCAATTCCCCGACCATGAGCGGCGGGTGGGGTCCGGACATCCTCCAGACGCCGGACGTGACGATCGCCAATAACACGATCTCGACCGTGCGCTGGGCGGCCATCGGGTTGCGCGGGCGGGAGTCCACCCGCGGCCAGATTCGCAATAACATCCTCGGCAACGCCGAGCGTGCCGTCGTTGATGGCGACCGGGATTTCACGGCCGCCAACCCGGTGATCGAATACAATCTGACTTTTAATACCTGGGCGGCTCCGGGCGCGAGTAACCTCAATGGCAAGGATCCGCTCTTCGTGGATGGACCCGGCCGAGATTTCCGGCTGCGCGCGGGCAGCCCGGCGATCCACGCGGGCCAGGGCGGCGTCACCATCGGCGCGTTGGGGTATCCGAATGTTTACCACGTCGATCCGCGGCACCCCGCGGCGAGCGACGACCCGGCATGGGGTTACCCGGCCGTGCCGCTGGCGAGCCTTGCCAAGGCCTGCGCAGTGGCGAAAACCGGAGAGACGATCGTGCTACGCGATGGAATTTATCGCGAGACGCTCCGGCCGCATAGCGACGGGATCACCGTTCGCGCCATGCCCGGCGAGCGGGTCGTGATCAGCGGGGCCGACCTGATCGAAGGCTGGCAACGCGAGCCCGACGGATGGTGGTCGGCGCCACTGGCCTCCAAGCCGAAGCGAATTCTCAGGGACGGCCGGCCGTGGCAAGAATTCAGTTATGACTCGGCCGCGCGGCGGATTCGAATTCGGGGCGGGGACCCACGGCTGCGTCAGTTCGAGACCTTGGTGCGGAGGCGGGGGATTGATCTGGAGGGCCGCAAAGGCGTGCTCCTCGAAGGTCTCATCGTCACGAACCTGCTGGTCGAGAGTCCCTGAATTTCGGAACTTCCCGTCATGAAGTCGAGGTTTGGCGCCTCGTTCGCGGTCTGTGTTTTTCCCTCAAGGACTCGACAAGCGAGGCGCTGCGAGTTGAGGGCAACTCGCGGTCCGGATGGAGTTTCGTGCGATGGCTGCTGGCACCAACGTTCAAACTCCTTGCTCTGGTAGATGCGCGCGGCGAGCAAGGCGTAACCTTGCGTCAGCGGGTGACTGGCATCGGCATAGAGTTCGCTGGGCAAAACGTCCGGCACCACATATGGCACCTGCTGTTGTTCCAGCCAGGCGATCACCCCGTCCCGAATCCGGCGATAGGCCGGCCGGTTGTCCACGGCGATCAGATGCTCGTTGAACGGACCGACGACCACCAAGAGGTCGTTGTGGCGGGCCCGCAGGAGTTCGACCAACCGTTGGAAACCGGCCCACTGCAGCGAGGTCGCCAGGGGCACCCACTCGAAGGTCTGGGTCCCCTGCCCGTTCGCCGACCACGGTCGGTGCCGGGGGCTGCGCGGGCCACGTTGGGGATCGTCGGCCGGGGCCG
>JAGWYX010000101.1 GCA_018969165.1 Verrucomicrobiota bacterium | reverse complement strand
CTTACGCCACTCGGGATCGAACAGGCGGTTTTCGGCGCGGCGGACAGAAGTGTTCTTTTGGAGGCCGCGTCCCCACCGAAAACCGCAAGGATAGAGTCCTCCACCCCCTTGGGCGTCTGGGGTAGCGTTTCTTTTCGGGTTTCCCCAAGGTTCGCAACCGCGCCAAGCCCCTCGCAGGCCGAGCCAAGCCCGGACCGTCCACACGCCGACACCTGGGCACCTCTCGCCGCCCTCCGCTCCGTTCGGGATTGTGTTGCCATCATTACTTCCGGCCCGCTGGCACCGGCCCCTCCGGTTTGCACTCCGCCTGCCGTCAACCCTCCTTATAACCCTCCTCTCTGCGACCTGGCTTGGCCCCTCCGAAACCCTCACGCGCTGAATCGACACTATTCGTGCACCAACGAGCAGCAACACCCCGTTTTCACGCACCCAAATTCTTCCACAATTTCGTTGACACCTCCGGCAGCCGTTTCCACCCACCCCGCGCAGCCGGCCGCCTTTCGGCTCCACGAAACACCTCGACCGGCAGATCACCCCAGCCCCACGACCTGTCCTACGGCCGGGCCGTCGCCGCCAACCGGATCACTTTGGTGTACTCCTCGGGCACAATCGCAAACCACTTCCCCGCTTCGGCCTCGCTCACCAATTGACGATAATGCGCGAAGACCATCTGCGGACTGTTCCCCGCTTCCAACGCCACCTGCGCCGCGCTCTTCACCGCCGCCAGCCGATACGAGCAAAAACTGTGGCGCAGCCCGTTGTGTCGCCACACAAACTCGCGGGCCGATTTCGGGTCCTTGCCCGCGGCCTCCATCACTGCCCGCCGCCGGGCATTGACTCCGGCTACCACCCCGCCAAGCTGCTGCGTCCAGTTAGCAAGCGCCACCACCTGGCCTGATGGCCTCACATACGGCCCCAGCCACCGCCCCAGGTTCCCCGTCACCGGCGCCAGCCGCCGCGCCGCCGTCTTGGCTTTCCGCGCCTTGATCTCGATGTAGCCCTCGGCCAGGTTCACCTCGCTCCAGTCCAACCGCCCAAGCTCCGCGCTCCGCAAACCCGCAAATCCCCCAATCGCCAGCACCGGCACCAACTCCGGCCGCGCCGCCGCCAGCACTTCCCCCATCTCCGCCACCGTGAATATCTCGATCTCCCCGTTGTCCTCGCGAGGGGGCTGCACCGCGCTGATCTCCTCCAGCGCTTCCTTGGGCAGATACTTGCGTTTGATGGCAAACCCAAACAGCGTCCCGATCACCCGCAGGTAGTTGCGCTTGCTCCGCCCGCTGCCTTTCATCCCCTCCAGCCAGGCCTCGATCATCGTCCCCGACACGCCGCCGATGTTCATGGCAAACGCCCCGGCAAACCGCTTCAACCGGCACTCCAGGTCCCGCTGGTAAACCGCCGACATCTTGGCCGCCCGTTTGGCCGCCAGCATCTCCTCGACCACTTCCCCCACCGTCCGCTGTTCCAACGACTCGGGATGCCGCCGCCGGTAATAATCCACCGCCTCCTTGAGCGTCGCCCCGGCCGGCAGATGTTTCACGGCCGACACGTACTCCAACACCGCCAGGTTCAGCGGCACCTGCACCGGCTCCAACTGCTCCAGGGCCTGGATGTAGATGGCCCGGTCGATGGACCCCAGCCGCAGCACCTCCGGTTCCCCGCTGGCCAGCTTGCTGGCGATCAACTCGGCTTCCTGTTTGGCGGCCGTCAGATCGGCAAACCGCCGCTTCCGGCGTTGCAGCCCCTGGTAATAGACCACGCTGTATTGGCGGTAATCGGTGTCATTGACGCGGTGTTTGCCAGCGTAAATCTTGACGGTGACGTTGCCGCGTTTGATCTTGATTGGAAGCTGGCGGCGGGGCAGGGTTTTAGTGTTCATCTGGCCAACGAGTGTCCCTCAAACAGTCCCCCAAAATCAAGAACAATTCAAAATGCCAATGAAATCGCATATAGCGTTGGGACCATGAACCGCTCGCGACCGAACCGGTTCGGACAACAGAAATTCGGCCAGGATGTTGAGCGGCGCACTCGGTCCCTATGTGCAAGCCGCCGGTCCGTACCGGTGCCCGGCCGACCGGTTTCTCAGCCGCGCGCAAAGGCACGCGGGCTGCTTGGAGCGGGTGCGCAGCATCTCGATGAACCAATTTGTTGGGCAGATAAGATCGGTCTCCACTTCGCGAGCCGACACCGTCGAGCGCTTCAGAGGAACGACCTACCAGTTTTACCATCGTGATGCCGATTTTCGGAAGCTGTCGCCAGCCCGGGCCTGGATCTTCCCCGATGAACGGCCCGATGACGACATCATTGCCAACTTCTTCCCGGTTATGCCGCCGGTTCCATCGCTCGGGATTGGCGCTTGGGTGGGCGGAAAGGCCGCCGGCCAGTTATCATGAAGGCGGCTGCGGCTTGGGTTTCGCCGATGGCCACGCCGAATTTCATCACTGGTTGGACCCGGACACCAAGCCACCGGTAACCTTTACCGTGACGACGCCGCGATCTTTCCACGATCCTGAAGATAAGCAGTGGCTGATTGACCGGACGACCGAAACGGAGCCGTGAAGCGGGGCAATTCACCGTGACCTCCAGAACGACCGCCCTCGATCATTTTGAAAGTCTCTCCTGTTCTTTTCGCCGCCAGTCTCAAGGTAGGGACGCCGCGCCGCACCGCGAGTGGCGTCACTCCTACCGGGCCTTGGCCGGCATGATCTTCACCAGCACCACCCCGTGCCGCGGCACGCTGGCTTCAAACCGGTCCACGAACACGCCCAGATCCTGCTGCCGCCACAAATCGCGCACTCGCTCACGCCCGCTTAAACCGAGGTCGGACCAGTTGGCGGTGACGGTGGCTGCGGTCTCGCCACGGTTGAACAAGCCGACGGCCTTGCCGCCATCGGCCAGATCCTTGGCCCAGACTTCGAGCGACCCGGCGCGCGCCACGCGGCCAGCCTGGCGCCCGAGCGGGTCCTGGCTGACCTCCAGGACCTCGTCGTTGCTCAACAAGCCCAAGGTGAAATCATCCATCTGGGTCATGTCGCACCCGATCAGCAACGGCGCCGACAGCAGGCACCAGAGACTGATGTGGGTGTATTGCTCGTTCGGCTTGAGGTGCGTCGGTCGCACGTTCGCGCTCCAACCGACATACCCGACCACGAGCATGTCCGGGTCGTTCCAGTGACCGGGGCCGGCGTACCGTTCATGCCCCGCCTGGTTAAAGCCGATCCCGGACAGGCTGGACCACGAATCGGAAATGTCGCCGGTGGTGCGCCAGCAATTGCCGCCGACCCGCGCGCCCCATTCCCAGACATGGCCCATGCCATACTGGCAGAGACTGAAGACGATGTCCCGCGGGACCTGGTCCAGCGCGGCGCGCATCACCTGGTAGGGCTTCATCAGTTCCGCCAGGGTCGGGTGCGGAGCAATGCCGCCGTAGCTGCACCAGTCGTATTTGAGGTAGTCAAAGCCCCACTCGGCGTAACGCCGCGCATCCTGTTCCTCGTGCCGGTAACTGCCTTCGTGCCCGGCGCAGGTCTGCGGCCCCGGTGAGGAGTAGAGCCCGATCTTCAAGCCCAGGCTATGGACGTAGTCGGCCAGCCCCGGCATGTCGGGAAACTTCGCGTTGGCCAGGATGTTGCCATTGGCGTCGCGCCCGCCTTCCCAGCAATCATCAATGTTGATGTAGGTCCACCCGTGCTGGACCAGACCGCTGGTGACCATCGCCGTCGCGGCGGCCCGGACCTTGTCGGCCGTCACGTCGCAGCCGAAACAATTCCAACTGTTCCAACCCATCGGCGGCGTCAGCGCGATCGTGTCGCCGCAAGCAATCTCGAAATCCCGCCGGGCGCTCCCGCGGGCATTGCGCGCCTGCAACCGGACAGTGTATTGGCCGCGCCGATCCAACTGGCCGGTGATCCGGCCGGTTTGCGGATCGAGCACCAATCCTCGGGGCAAACCCCGGGCGCCAAAGGTCAACGGCCGCTCACCCGTCGCCGTGACCGTGAACAGAAACGGCGAGCCGGGCCGGACGCCGAACACGCGCGCGCCGGTGATCCGCGGCTTGGGCGATGGTTTCGGCGTGAGGACGATGGCCGGTTCGGCGGGCGGCGCCACGGCCCGCGGCTGACCGCTGGCCATGACGATCCGCGCCTCCGCCCAATCCGCGTGGTCGTAAGTCTCGCCGTCGCCCCCATCATCCACCAGCAGGATCAAGGTCTTGACGCCGCGCAGCTCGACGCTGACCTCCCGGGCCGGTTGCCCGCCTTTGATCACGCCGCTTTCCCAGAACGTCTTGCCGTCGCCGACGACCTTGAACCCGACGCTCCCGCGGCCCTGGCCGACCTCGTCGTCCACGCCGACCTTGGCCGTGAATTGCTCGGCGCCGCCGTCGAGGGCAATGCGGAACGTGCTGTTGGCGTGGGTCCCGATCCCATGCTCGAACTTCTGGCCGCCGATGGACAGGGTGTGGTTCTCGACGGATTTGTCCGCACGCGGCTTGCCCCAGTCCTGCTCGAGGTAGTGTAGATCGAGGGAGGAGAGCCAGACCGGTTCGGCGGCGCGCAGGCCGGTCACAGCGGCACAACCGAACAACAACGCAAACAACCGGGCGCGATAATCAACACGAGTCATAACGAGCGAGGCGCCGCCTCAGACCTCATGGCAGCTTTGCTGTGCATCATCGATTGTTCTTTGCCATCGTTCATTCCGTGCCCGCGCCTGGCTTTTAGGGTCATTGCGGAGGAAAGCGACACCCGCACCAGCCAATCTCCTTTTGGAGCGCGGGTCTGCGACCCGCAGCGGCGGCGAGGCGGACGGGGCCTGGAATTGTCTTCAACCTCAAGTGCAGGGTGAGCGTGCGGCGGCTCACAGAGCCCCGCGCCGAACCAAAACTGCCCCGCCAGAACTGTGTCAAAACCTGATCCGATAACAGCGAATTTCAAGATTCAAGGACTCTAAAACTTGCTGTTATCAAGTCAAGTTTTGGCGTCTCTCTTGCGGCCTGCTTCTTCCCCGCGAAAACATTTCGAGCGAGGCGCGCGGAGGGAACACATTCCGACCAATTAATGGTTGGTTCATCGCGCAAACCCGGGTACGCTGCGCCCTTCCTATGAACGACAAGCCACTCCGCGGCAAAACCGCCCTGATCACCGGCGCCAGCAAGGGCCTCGGCAGGGCCATGGCCCTCGCCCTGGCCGAAGCCGGCGCTCACCTGGCCCTGGCCGCCCGCAACCTTGACCAGTTGCAGCAAACCGCCGCCGCCGCCCGCCACTTCGGCGTCGAGGCCGACGTTTTCGAGGCCGATGTGACCGACGAATCACAGGTCACGCGGCTGGCGCAGGCCGCCCTTGCCCGGTTCGACAAGATCCAGATTCTGATTAACAACGCCGGCATCAACATCCGCAAACCGCTCATCGACTTCAACTTGGCCGAGTGGCGCCGGGTGCTGGATACCAGCGTGACCGGCGCCTTCCTGATCTGCCACGCGTTCGTCCCGCACATGAAGGGCCAGGGCTACGGCCGCATCCTGAACCTGAGTTCGACCATGGGCCACGTCGCCATCCCGGGCCGGACCGCCTATTGCGCCAGCAAAACCGCGCTGCTGGGACTGACCCGCGCCCTGGCGCTGGAGTTGGCTCCCGAGGCCATCACCGTCAACGCCATCAGCCCGGGCTTGATCGGCACCGAAATGAACCTGCCCATCCTCCAGAACCCCGAACTCAAACAGCAATTCCTGTCCCGCATCCCCCTCGGGCGGATGGGCAAGGTCGAGGAGATCGGCGCGCTGGCGCGGTTCTTGTGCGCCGAAGCAGCCGGTTACATCACCGGCACCGACATCCTGATCGACGGCGGGTGGTGCGCCCAATGAACCGCCTGTTCCGCGTCAAATCGCTCGATCAACTGGTCGGCGACACCAAACGGCCCGAACTCCAGCTCCGTCGCACGCTCGGCCCGCTGCAGCTCACCTTCCTCGGCATCGGCGCGATCGTCGGCGCCGGTATCTTCTCGACCGTCGGCGCCGCGGCGGCCGGCGGCGACGGGCATGCCGGGGCGGGACCGGCGCTGGCGGTTTCCTTTCTGATCGTCGCGGTGGCCTGTGGATTCGCAGCGCTTTGCTACGCCGAGTTCGCCGCCATGGTGCCGGTGTCCGGTTCGGCCTACACCTACGCCTACGCCACCCTCGGCGAACTGATCGCCTGGATCATCGGCTGGGATCTGATCCTCGAATACGCCATCGGCAACGTCGCGGTCGCCATCTCCTGGTCGGCCTATTTCCAGCAATTACTGGGCGGGCTGGGCCTGCCGCTGCCGGCCTGGCTGGGCACCGACTTTCGTTCGGCGCTGCAAGCGGCGCACCAGGTGGCCCAGGCGCATGCCCTGCCGGCCGCGCTGGCGGCGCTGGACCCCGGCGTGCTCCGCGATGCCCACGCGCTCGCCGATGCCCCGCGCTGGCTGGGCGTCCCCATCATTTTCAACCTGCCGGCCTTCGCCATCGTCGCCGGCATCACCTGGATCCTCGTGCTGGGCATCCGCGAATCCGCCGGGTTCAACACGACGTTCGTCATCCTCAAGCTGGCCACCATCGCGTTCTTCCTCGTCCTCGGCGCCAAGTACGTCAAGCCGGCCAACTGGACGCCCTTCGCGCCCAACGGGCTGGCCGGCATCTCGAGCGCCGCGGCCATCATCTTCTTCGCCTATATCGGCTTTGACGCCGTCTCGACCGCCGCCGAGGAAGCGCGGAACCCGCAACGCGACATGCCGATCGGAATCATCGCCAGCCTGATCGCCTGCACCGTCATCTACGTCGCGGTCGCCGTCGTGCTCACCGGCCTGGCGAAGTGGAACACGCTGGACACGCCCGAACCGCTGGCGTCGGTGTTCGCGGCGCTCGGGATGAACTGGACCGCCGGGATCATCTCGGCCGGCGCCTTGATGGCAAACACGTCGGTCCTGATCGTGTTCCAACTGGGACAACCGCGGATTTTTTTCTCGATGGCGCGCGACGGCCTGCTGCCGCCCTGGGCCGCCCGCGTGCATCCCCGCTATCGCACACCGCACGTCACCACCATTCTCACCGGCGTGTTCGTCGCCGCCTTCGCCGCCGTGACCAATATCAACGAAATGGTCGAACTGACCAACATCGGCACGCTCTTCGCCTTCATCCTGGTCGCCGTCGGCATCGTTGTCCTGCGGCGGACCGACCCGGCGCGGGCGCGCCCGTTTCGGACGCCGTGGGTGCCCTGGGTGCCGCTGGGGGCGGTGCTCTCGTGCGGCTATCTCATGGCCGAGCTGCCCCGCGTGACGTGGGAGCGCTTCGTGATTTGGCTCGTGATCGGGCTGGGATTCTACTTCGGTTACGGAGTCAACCGCAGCCGGCTGAATGAAGGGAGTCGTCGATGATGGCGGCAAAACACTCCATGCTCGATGAATCGCCCCGCGGTAGGGCCGAGCGGCCGCTCCGCCAGGCGGGGAAGCGGACGCAGGCTGAAGCCCGCGGCCACGGACGCCCGGCGGCGCGGCGGCGCCGCCCTACCGGATTCAAGAGTCGTGAGCAGGTCCGAATGGAACAAGGGCCTTCCCATGAACCGGACCGCGGGTTGTCCTCAACCCGCAGCCGCCTGGCACGCGCTGCGGCTTGGGACCAGCCGCGGTCCGACCGCAGGGCGGGCGAGGAGGCACCCCGGCGCAGAGTCCCCAAGCCCGATCCCGGCTCAAGCCGCCGCGCATCCGCATTAACCTGACGCCCATTGTGCCAGCCACCCAGACCAACTCCCCTCCCGCCGAGCCCCAGTTCGTCCGCGGATTGGGCCTGATCGATTCGACCATGATCGTCGCCGGCTCGATGATCGGCTCGGGCATCTTCATCGTGTCGGCCGACATCGGGCGCCAGGTCGGCTCGGCCGGCTGGCTCTTGGCCGTGTGGCTGGCCGCCGGCGTGCTGACGCTCATCGGCGCTCTCAGTTACGGCGAGCTGGCCGCCATGATGCCGCGCGCCGGCGGGCAATACGTCTATCTCCGCGAGGCCTACGGCCCGTTGTGGGGCTTCCTCTACGGCTGGACGCTGTTCCTGGTCATCCAAACCGGCACGATCGCGGCCGTGGCGGTCGCCTTTGCGCGGTTCCTGGGCGTCCTGGCCCCGCGCGTGTCGCCCACCGCCTGGATCGTCGCCCCCATCAATCTCGCCAGCGGCTACGCCATCAGCCTGTCCGCCCAACAATTGGCCGCCATCCTGGTCATCGGGCTGCTGACCTTCCTCAACACCCGCGGCTTGCGCCTGGGCAAATGGATTCAGAACCTGTTCACCTCCGCCAAAACCCTGTCGCTGGCCGCCCTGATCCTCATCGGCCTGTTCGTCGGATGCAACGCCGCCGCCCTCCACGCCAATTTCAGCCACCCCTGGACGCCGCACGACCTCAGCCCGATCCGGCCGGACCTGGCTTGGCTGCCATCCGTCTCGGCCGCGACCGGTTTCGGCTTGTTCATCGCGTTTTGCGTGGCGCAGGTCGGCTCGCTGTTTTCAGCCGACGCGTGGAACAACATCACCTTCACCGCCGGCGAGGTGAAGCAGCCTCAGCGCACGCTGCCCCTGGCCTTGGCCGCGGGCACGACGCTGGTGATCGCGCTTTATCTCCTGGCCAACCTCGCCTACCTGTGCCTGCTCCCGCTCGGACAAATCCAACACGCCCCCGACGATCGCGTCGCCACCGCCGCCATGCAGACCGTGTTCAGCGGCACTGGCGCGGCCATCATGGCGGTCGCCATCATGGTCTCCACCTTCGGCTGCAACAACGGCCTGATCCTGGCCGGGGCGCGCGTGTATTATGCCATGGCGCGCGACGGGCTGTTCTTCCGCGCGACCGGCCGACTCAACCCGGCGCGGGTGCCGGCCGTGGGCCTGCTCTTGCAAGGCGTGTGGGCCGCCCTCCTGGTCCTGCCTCGAACCCGCTTGCGCGACCCGGCCACCGGCGCCGAAACCTACGGCAACCTCTACGGCAACCTCCTCACCTACGTCATCTCCGTC
>JAGWYX010000100.1 GCA_018969165.1 Verrucomicrobiota bacterium | reverse complement strand
ACCAGATCGCCCACCTGCGAGGTGGTGTAGCCCATTTTGCCCGCCGCCAGGCTTTTGATCTTCTCGCGCACCACGCGGATCACGGCGTCCTCGATGGCCTTGGCGGCAACGGTTTCGCCCAGGAAATCGAGCAGCATTTGTCCGGCGCAGATGGCGGCCAGCGGGTTGATCACGCCCTGGCCGGTGTATTTGGGGGCGCTGCCGCCGATGGGCTCGAACATGCTGGTGCCCTGGGGATTGATATTGCCGCCGGCGGCGATCCCCATCCCGCCCTGGATCATGGCGCCCAGGTCGGTGATGATGTCGCCGAACATATTGTCGGTGACGATGACGTCGAACCATTCGGGGTTTTTGACGAACCACATGGTGGTGGCGTCCACGTGGGCGTAATCGCGCTTGATGTCGGCGTATTCCCGTTGGCCGATCTCGTGGAAGGCGCGTTCCCACAGGTCGAAGGCGTAGGTGAGCACGTTGGTCTTGCCGGACAAGGTCAGTTTTTTGGCGCGGTTGCGTTTGCGCGTGAATTCGAAGGCAAAGCGCAGGCAGCGCTCGACGCCGCGGCGGCTGTTGATGCTCTCCTGCACGGCGATCTCGTGTGGCGTGCCCTTGAAGACGAAACCGCCCGCGCCGGTGTAGAGCCCTTCGTTGTTTTCGCGCACCACAACAAAGTCGATATCCTCCGGGCGTTTGTCCTTGAGCGGGCAAAAGCGGTCGTCGTAAAGCTTGACCGGGCGGAGGTTGATGTATTGCTCGAGTTCGAATCGCAGCCGGAGCAGGATGCCCTTTTCGAGGATGCCGGGTTTGACGCCCGGATGGCCGATGGCGCCGAGCAGGATGGCGGGGAACTTGCGGAGTTCGGCGACCACGCTGTCCGGGAGCACCTCCTGCGTGCGCAGGTAGCGTTCCCCGCCAATGTCATAATGGGTGTACTGGAGATGGAGACTGAATTTACGAGCGGCGGCATCCAGGACCTTGACGGCTTCCCGGACCACTTCCGGCCCGGTGCCGTCGCCGCCGACAACTGCGATTTGGTAGGTTTTCATGAGTCGATTTTCGGTCATCCCGCCCCGCGGCTGCGAGACCAGCAGCCGGGATGCTAAGGCTTCGGCGCCGACATTCAACGGAATTATGCGCCAGGCGCGGGCGTTTTTTGACTTGCGAAACGGCCGTATCTGAGGTGGAGAATAGGCTTACGTCACGTCCGAATGAGGCATTGACAATCCAACTCTTTGTGCGGCTGACCAAATCCTTGTGTCCCATTCGGTCTGGCGCCGGGCGGCACCGCGCGATCGAGAGATGAACCACCTATTTGCCAGCACCCTGGACGCGTTCCTGAACGGATTGAAACCCGCCGGGTTCAGCCTGGAATTTGATCCGCAGTACCTGCGGGCCGGCATGTTGGTGTCATTGCTGAGCGTCTGGGTGCTGGTCGGGGTCTTTTACTATCTGAACCGCTACACCAAGCGGCGGTATTTCACGATCTGGACGGCCGCCTGGCTGTTTTACGCGGTGTGGTTGACGCTGAACCTGGCCTTCTCGGTCACCGACGACGGGCCGGGTCTGCAGATGATCAAGCTCTGGTGCATGAGTTTCTCGGCGGTGTTCCTGCTCTGGGGCAGTATTCGGTTCCTGGGCCAGCGCGCCCACGAGCAGCAATTGGGCCTGTTCATGATCTTCCTGCTGGTCTGGAGTTGGATCGGCACCCACCAGTTGGGCGATTACCTGGAGGCGAATTTTGCCGAGACCGTCAGCCCGCTCCTGATCAACCTGCCCATCTTTGGCTTCATCGGGCTGGCCAGCATGCTGACCGCCTACGGTTTTCTTCGTTACCGGCGCCGTCGGCAGTTCATTGCGGCCGGCCTGCTGGCGGTGGGTTTCCTGTTCTGGGGCGGCTACCTGATCGCCTACCCGTTCCTGCTGCGCGCCGAGGAACAAGCCCGGGCCACCATGGGCGGCAGCAGCACGGGCCTCTACACCAGCGCGGGTTTCTTCCTCTCCTCGGTGCTCCAGCTCTTCATCGCCGTCAGCATGATCATCCTGGTGCTGGAACAGGTGCGGTTCCTGCACCAGCGCCGCTCGCTGCTCGAATTGAAGAACGAGCAGAAACAAAAAACCGCCTTGCAGTCCAAAGTCATCTCGACCGAGGAACGCTTCCGCAACCTGTTCGAGCGTGCCGGCGAAGCGATCGTCATCACCGCGTCGGCCGATTTGCGGATGCTGGAGCTGAACCAGGCGGCCGAGCACCTGCTGGGCATCACCCGGTCCGAGTCCGTCAACCGTCAATCGCTGACGGCCTTTTGCCAGCTCAACGTCGATCCGCTGCCCAAGGATGGTCCCGGTTGGTTCGAGTTGATCCGGCATCGCACGCTGAACCTGGTGCGCAAGAACGGCAGCGTGGTGCCCACCGAGGCCTCCGGCTCGCCTGTCGAATTCGACGGCCAGCCTGCCTACCAGTTCTTCTTTCGCGAGGTCACCGAGCGCTCCCGGCTCGAACAGCAGCTTCGCCAGGCCGAGAAACTGTCCGCCCTGGGGCAGATGATCTCCGGCGTGGCGCACGAGCTGAACAACCCGCTGGCGGTGATCAAGGGTTACCTGGAGCTGATCCTGGCCCACCACGACCTGCCGGCCAAGACGCGCGCCGACCTGGAGAAGGTGGCCCAGGAGAGCAGTCGCGCCGGCAAGCTCGTCCGCAATTTCCTCTCGTTCGCGCGGGAGCAGCCCGCGCACCGCGAGTTGATCAATTTCAATGAATACATCCAACGCGTGATCGACTTGCGGAAATTTGATTTTATGGCGGCCAAGGTCGAGCCCGCCACCGAGCTGGACCCCGACCTGCCGAAGACCGTCGCGGATCCGGACCAGATTCAGCAGGTGCTGATCATCCTGGTCAGCAACGCCCTGCAGGCCATGGCCGAGGCCCATCGGCCCGGCCGCCTCAAGATCACGACTCAACGGCGCGATCAGAACCTGCGCATCCTGGTCGAAGACGACGGTCCCGGAGTGCCCAAGCATATCCAGAACAAGATTTTTGAACCGTTCTTCACGACCAAGGAAGTCGGCAAAGGCACCGGCCTGGGGCTATCCCTGGCCCACAGCATTTTGACCGAGCACCAGGGGCGAATCACGTATCAGGAATCGACCCTGGGCGGAGCCGCTTTTGTGCTGGAGCTGCCCATCGTCAACCCGCAGCCCCAGGAAACGGCCTTCGTCACCGACACCATCATTCTGGAGGCCAAGAAGCCGGTCGAACCCGTTCCGCAAGTGGTCGCCAAGGTCCTCGTGCTCGATGACGAGAAGGCCCTGGCGGAGATGCTGGGCGAGATGCTCAGCCTCCTGGGACACACGCCGACCCTTTGCAACGCGGCCAGCGACGCCCTGGAGCGGCTGGACCGGGAGGATTTCGACCTGATCCTCTCGGACATTCGGATGCCCAGGATCGACGGCCCGCAGTTCTACAAGTTGGCGACCGGCAAGAAGCCCGACTGGGCCGCGCGGTTCATCTTTCTGACGGGCGATGTCGTCAACGAGGAGACCCAGGACTTTCTCAAGACGGTGGGCAATCCTTACATTCCCAAACCCTTCCACCTCTCCGCGGTCGAGGAGGCGGTGGCCAACGTGCTCCGGCAGAACCGACGCCACGGGGTCACATCTTAACATTTAACAAATGCTGCCGTCGTCGCTTCCCGGATTGGTGACGATGATCTGGCTGCCGTGATCTCGCTGACTTGGTTTTATCGGACGCTGGTGCGGCCGGCACTCTTTAGCCAGGATTCCGAAGTGATCCATAACCGCACCCTGGCGCGGTTGGCGTGGCTGAGCCGGCGGGAGATATTTTGCGAGGCCATCGCCTCGTTTCTGCAGGCGCCGCGATTGCCGGTTAACACCCTGGGCCTGACCTTCCCCAATCCCGTCGGCCTGGCTGCCGGGCTGGACAAACTCGCCGAGGCTGTCCCCGCCTGGGCGGCGCTCGGGTTTGGTTTCAGCGAACTGGGCGGGGTTACCTGGCATGCGCAACCGGGCAATCCACCGCCCCGTGTTTTTCGCGCGGTGGCCGAGGGTGGGTTGGTGAACCGGATGGGGTTCAACAACCCGGGGGCCGAGGCTGTGGCCAAGGAATTGGCGGCGTGGCGCGCGGCGGGTCGTTGGCCCGCGCGGCATCCGGTCGGGATCAACCTGGGCAAATCCAAAGTCACTCCGTTGCCGCAGGCGGCGGAGGACTACGCGCAATCGCTGCGAGTTCTTTGGCCCTACGCTGACTTTTTTGTGGTCAACGTCAGTTCGCCCAACACACCGGGGCTGCGCCAGCTTCAGGATCGCGCCGCCCTGAACGAAATCCTGGCGGCGCTGCAGGAGGTCAACCGCGCGATGCAGACCGCCACGCCGCTGTCTGGCGGTCTCGCCGCGTCGGGGGCCAAGCCGCTCCTGGTCAAAGTGGCGCCCGATTTGTCTTTGGCGGCGTTGGACCAGATTCTGGAACTGGTTGGTCCGCGGCAGGTCGCGGGTCTGGTGGCGACCAATACCACGATCAGCCGGCCGGCGACCGAGGATCCAGATTTGCGCAAGGTCTATGCCGAGGCGGGTGGTCTGAGCGGGCGCCCCTTGCGCGCGCGGAGCACCGAGCTGATCCGCCATCTTTACCGGCAAACCCGCGGCGTGCCGCCGATCATCGGCGTGGGCGGCATCTTCAGCGCCGCCGATGCGTGGGAGAAGATCACGGCTGGCGCGGTGTTGGTCCAGCTTTACACCGGGCTGGTCTTCGAGGGGCCGGCGGTGGTGCGGGAAATCGTCAGCGGCTTACGCGCGCGCCTGGCCGAGGCGGGATTCGCCCGACTCGAGCAGGCCGTGGGTACCGCGGCCTGAGCGGTCGCCGGGTTTTCCCTCAATCACCCATCCCATCCGGGGACACCGTTCTCCATGCATTCCTCCGCCCTTCGGGCCACCGCTTCGCATAAAAGTCGGTCCATTGAATTCCAATGGCTCGCACGAGACTTTCGGGGTAACTTGACTGGATGACAGCGAGTTTGACAACTCAAGGGCTCTAGCGTGGGACGACGTCGATGTTACCGAAAACGGAAGGAGCTTCTATGTCGGACGACGAAATGAACAGGAGCGATCTCGCGGCTCGGCCGCGAGACGGCCGTGAATCCAACCCCGGCGTGACGCGGCGTGAATTTGTGAAGCTGGCCCTGGCGGCCGGGGCCCTGGCCGGCGCAGCCCCCGCCTGGGCCGCCGAGGTGCGAGGGAAAATGCCTTACCGCACCCTGGGGCGCACGGGCGAGAAGGTCTCGGCCATCGGCCTGGGCGGATTTCACATCGGCGTGCCGCGCGACGAACAGGAGGGCATCCGCATTATCCGCAGCGCCGTGGACCGTGGGATCAATTTCATGGACAACTGCTGGGATTACCACGATGGCAACAGCGAGGTGCGCATGGGCAAGGCGCTGCGCGATGGCTACCGCGAGAAGGTGTTTCTGATGACGAAGATCGACGGCCGCTCGAAGGCCGCCGCTGCCCGGCAGATCGACCAATCCCTTGAACGCCTCCAGACCGATCACATCGACCTGATGCAATTGCACGAGATCATCCGGTTGGAGGATCCGGACGTGGTGTTCGCTTCGGGCGGCGCGGTCGAAGCGTTGGTCGAGGCGCGGAAGGCGGGCAAGATTCGCTACGTGGGATTCACCGGGCACAAGGATCCGCTGGTGCACCAGCGCATGCTCGAGATCGCCACCCAACACCAGTTTCACTTCGATGCGGCCCAAATGCCGTTGAACGTGATGGACGCGCATTTTCGCAGCTTCGCCCACCATGTCGTTCCCCGGTTGGTCCAAGAGGGAATTGGCGTATTGGGGATGAAACCGATGGGCAGTGGGGTGATCCTGCGCAGCAACATCGTCAAGCCCATCGAGTGCCTCCATTACGCGTTGAACCTGCCGACCTCGGTTGTCATCACCGGCATCGACCGGCTCGAGTGGCTGGACCAGGCCTGCGAGGCGGCCCGCACGTTCCAGCCCATGAGCCCGGACGAAGTGGCGGCGTTGTTGGCGCGAACGGCCGAAGCCGCGGCGACCGGTCGATTCGAGCCGTTCAAGACCACCGCCGGGTTCGATGGCACGGCGCACCATCCGCAGTGGCTGGGGTGACCGGCAGCGCGCGTCAGCCTGGTGGTCCGTGAGGCGCGCTGGCAACGCGCGGCGGCCAGCAGACCCGGGATCACGGGCAATGCAGCCCCGTTTATTTTTGTTCGGTTTGGGGGTTCGGCGGCGTTTTACCTGTGAATGGAAATGACGGACACCAACGCGTGGCTCGCTGAATTCGTCCGGAATGGCTCCGAAACAGCCTTCCGCCAACTGGTCGGGCGTTACCTGGACCTGGTCTATTCGACGGCGATGCGCCTGGTGGGCGGGGATTGGCACCTGGCCGAAGACGTGTCCCAAGCGGTCTTTGTGCACCTGGCGCGCAAGGCCGGCGGTCTTTCCCCCGAAGTCAACCTGGGCGGTTGGCTGCACCGGGACACCTGTTTTGTCGCCCGGACCATGATGCGAGGGGAACGCCGGCGTTGGTCACGAGAAAGGCAGGCGGTTGAGATGAGTGCGCTGCAAGATCACACCGCGGAAAACCTGGCGCGGCTGGCGCCGGTTCTGGACGAAGCCATTAACGAGCTGGCGGAGGACGATCGCCGGGCGGTGTTGCTCCGGTTTTTCGAGCAGCGTGATTTTCGGTCGGTTGGCCGGGAGCTGGGTGGCAGCGAAGACGCGGCGCGCATGCGGGTGAATCGCGCCCTGGACAAGCTACTGGGACTCCTCAAACAGCGCGGGGTGGCCCTGTCGGCGACCGCGTTGGGGACATTGCTGGCGGGCGAGGCGATCACTGCGGCGCCGGCTGGATTGGCAACCACCATCGCTGGGGCGGCGCTCGCGGGCACTGCCACGACCGTCGGGAGCACGCTGACCTTACTCAAATCTATGAGCCTGACCAAGACCGGAATCCTCGGCGCCCTTGCCCTTGTGGCGGTGGCGACTCCCCTGACACTCCAGCATCGGGGGTTGGAGAAACTGCGCGCAGCGAACCGTGAATTGCAGGCCCAGGCAGACCGGTTGCCGGCGTTGATCGCGGAGAACCAGCGCCTGGCGAACCAGGCGACCAACGCTGCGCCACCGCTGGCCGAGGCGCAAATGCGCGAGTTAGTAAAATTGCGTGGCGAGGTGGGAAGGCTGCGGCGAGAGGTGAGCCGAGCGGAACAGGCGAAAGCGAAGAGCCGCCCCCCGCAGGCCGCCCCGGCTCAAGGCTCGGAGGAAACTCCTCAGTCGCCGGAAGACGCGCAACGGCTGACGGCCATGGCGAAGATGGGCGACGCCAAATTGCTCATGCTGGGTTACCTGCTTTACGGCCAAAAGCACCAGGAACAAGCCCCCAGCAGCCTCGACCAGGTGATGCCCTATCTGGCTGAAGCCGGTCGCACCGTAACCGGGACGAATCAGTTCGAACTGGTTTACCAGGGTGCCTGGAATGCCATCACCAATCCCGCGTCCACGATCGTGGTGCGGGAACCGCAGGCGTGGCAGACGTTGGACGGCAGTTGGGCCCGAGCGTATGGCTTCGCCGATGGTCATTCCGAAGTCCACACCGCGCCCGACGGCAACTTCGACGCCTGGGAGAAGCAGCACCTGCTCGTGCCGGCGGCCGGGAGCCAATAGCAAAGCCGTCCGACTAGGAGGCGATGCCGTGTGAAGGGGCGACGCCGGCGGCCGCCCCTCCCGTAGCCGCCGACGTAAGTCGGCTCTGTTCGACCTCGGCGGAAGCGTGAGTGGACTCACGTTTCGCGCTTGACGAGGACCCCTTCCCAAAAGCAGCCTCGAGCCCGAATCCCGATGCGAACCGTACGGATCTTAGCCGTTGCCGCGATCCTTGGCCTGCTCGTGGCCGGTGGTGTGGTCGCGGCGGCGGAGCGGCGCCAGCCCAATTTCGTCATCATCTTCACTGACGACCAGCATTTCCTGACGCATCCGACCACCGCGAAGACGCCGCACCGGGCCTACTTTTATTATTGGAACCGCGAGCTGGAGGCCGTGCGGAGCGGCGATTGGAAACTCCACTTTCACCCTACCTACCTGACGCCCGACCCGCCCGGTCACGGCGGTCGGCCTGGACGCAATGCCCGCCGCGAAATCCAGGTGTCGCTCTTCAACTTGCAGGAGGACATCGGCGAAATCCGAAATGTCGCTGCGTGGCATCCGGTCCTCGTGCGGCGGCTCGAGGGGCAGTGAGCATGCCGCGCCCACCGGTAGAAACCGCGAACACCCGAGTCCACCGCCCGCATGCGCGATTCTGGAACGTTGACGGCACTCCCTCCACCACGCGCTGCGGCTTGGGACATGCCGCGGTCTGATCGCGTGTGATTCATGGACCCGTTGCATCCGCCACCGCGAACGGAGGCTTTTCAGCAGCCTGGTAGCTGCGGACCTAAGTCCGCTCACGCTTCCATCGAGAGTGGTCAGAGCCGGCTTGCATCGGCGGCGACGGGACGCATCTGGATTCCCGGCCCCACTCCGCCGCCCCAGGGCGCGCCCGCGTCTGGAAAACACGCGGGAACGTCCCGGATCGCGGCATGCGCCATCCTGGTTGGCGTTGTTGTGGCGATCGCCCTTGGGGGTCTCCCCTTCCGCCTCGACGCCGCCGAGGGCGTCAAACCGAACTTCGTTTTCATTCTGATTGACGACCTCGGGTGGGCCGATGTCGGTTGCAACGGGAGCACCTATTATCGCACACCGAACATCGATCGCCTCGCCCGCCAGGGCATGCGGTTCACGGACGCCTACGCCGCCTGTCCGGTCTGCTCCCCGACGCGCGCCAGCATCCTCACGGGTCGCTACCCGGCCCGGCTGCATTTGACCGATTGGCTGCCAGGTCGGCCCGACCGGCCGGACCAGAGACTTTTACGTCCGAGAATTCTCCCACACCTGCCGCTGGAAGAGGTCACTTTGGCCGAAGCGCTGAAGCCGGCCGGTTACGTC